>DASQAV010000045.1:0-14125 GCA_035635575.1 Candidatus Dormiibacterota bacterium
CCTCCCGACTAGTTCACCGTCGGGAACTTGCAATTATGGTTGTTATGGGCCTTGATGAAGCTCAGGTCGATCGAGTTCACGATCCCGTTGTTGTCGAAATCCATCGAATACTTGTACGGGGTCCCGATCGCCGCCTGCACCGGCGCGATATCCAGAGAGTTGACCAACTCACCCTGGTTCGGCGCCGTCCCACGTCCGCCCTGATGATCCAGGCTCTTCACGTGGGCCGTGTACGAGCCCAACGCCGACGCGGACGTCAACTTGCCCTGAAGCTTGAACCCCAGCACCATCACGGGAATGTCGCCCGCGTACCCGCCCCACTTCCGGAACGGATCCCGCGTGGCCACACCAGGCTGCCCCGGCGTCGAGCCAAGCCACGTGATGTACGTCACGCCCGCTGCGTCCGTCGGCGCATCCGCCTGAACGCACCGAACGTCCGGACAGCTGTTCAGCTGATTGAACTGGAAATTCGCGATGATAGAATCATCGCCCACGCCGCTGAACCCCTGAGCCGGCGTCCCGCCATTGAACATGACGCACACGTCCGAGGCGGCAATCCCAGCGATCGGCGAACCGTCCGACGCCTGTACCACAACCTTCAAACGCGAATTCAAACGCAATACCTGCGTCCCGTCATCATTCGGACAACGACGGGCCGTCGCGATCGCAACCGCGCCCTCCGACGGCGTCGTCACCGTCCCGTTCTGAGGCACGAAGAACGACCGAGCAACATCCGGCACTCCTGCATAGGCAGCCGGGACGATCAGAACCGCGAGTACGGCCATCGCAATGCCCAGCTTGGCCACTTTCAACATCATCACACCTCCTACGGTCTCAACTGCTGCGTACTAGCACAGGGATGTAGAGGTCTGCTGCACGTACACGAAGGTGGTAGGTCTTGCCGTGGCGGTAAGAAACACCTCCTTTCGAGCAATCTATGTGATGATCTTTGGTCAGACTATTTGCAAGAGTCCCATAGGCTTGTTTCGGAGGGACTCTTATCGAGCTGGTGGCGCTTGGCCGTCCTTCATCCGAACAGGAAAGAGTGTACCACGCACATCGAGCAAAGTCAAGCGGAAGAACGCCCTAAAAGGCGTTCGGTGGGCAATTTGGTGGGCGAAACAGGGCTCGAACCTGTGACCCCTTGCGTGTAAGGCAAGTGCTCTACCAGCTGAGCTATTCGCCCGGGGCTCTATTTGGCCAGGATCGCGATGGGGATCAGGACCAAATATCCCAGTAACAGCAGTATTGGAGCGAGGGTAATCGACCCCTTGGACAACGCGATGTATCCCGCGACGATGACCAGGGCAGCCACCCCGAAAAGCACGTAATTCTTCTTCCCGAAAGGGAGATCCACGTCCGGGGGCTCGGAAGGACGCTGTCCCTGGCCCCGGCGCTGCCGGCGTATCTCCGCGGGCGTCGGCATGTCTCAGTCCTCCTGGATGCTGGGGGGCAGAGGGTCGGCTCTTCGGTAGCCCTTCGGGTCGATCTCCAGTTCCAGGAATCCTAGTTCCCGGACGATCATCAAGATAGCCTCTTTTTGCTCCGGCTGCTGGATCCGTGCCACCTCGCGGGGGTCCACCTCGATCCGCGCCTTCCGGCCCTCGTGGCGCAGGCGCACGATTCGGAGCCCCAATCGCTCCCGGAGCGCCGCCTCACCCAGCTCGATCTGCTTCAGCTTCTCCGGGGTGACTTCCGATCCGTGGGGAATCCTGGAAGCCAGGCACGCGGACTGCGGCTTGTCCCAGACCCGAAGGCCCAGACGGCGCGCCAGCATGCGGATCTCGACCTTGGAGAACCCCGCCTCGAGCAGCGGCGCGCGCACACGATGCCGGTCGGCCGCGGTCATGCCGGGGCGGACGTCGCCCAGATCGTCCGTGACCGCGCCGTAGGCGATCGAGTCCCAGGACTCCTCCCGGGCCAGCGCCTCCAGCTTCTCGAAGAGCTCCGTCTTGCAGTGGTAGCAGCGGTCGGGGCGATTCGCGCGGTATTCCTCGCGGTCCATCTCCTCGGTCCGGATCACGCGCGCGGGAAACCCGCCCTCGCGGGCGAGGGAGAGCGCGTCCCTGAGCTCCGCTTCGGGCAAGGAAGGGCTCTGCGCGATGACGCCGCACGCGCGGTCTCCGAGCACGCGGTGGGATTCCGCGAGCAAGACCGCCGAATCCACACCGCCGGAGTAGGCGATGAGCACGCGGCCCAGCCCACGCAGGATCTTTTCCAGCCTGGCGCGCTTTTCCTCGAGCTCCTTCGCGAGCGCGGACCCCGGGCGGGCCGGCGTGAAGAAGGTGGCCGAGACCTCGGTCATGGCTTCTCCGCGGCCGCGGCCTTCTTCTTGGCGGTGGATTTCGAGGAGGTCCTGGATGCCGCGGGCGTCTTCGAGGTCTTCGAGGTCGAGTGGCTCCTGGCGGGCGCCGTGGTCCCGGAGACCCGCCGCGGGCTTCTCCGTCCGGGAGCGCTCACGATCTCCGCCCGGCTCGCTCTTGCCGTGCTGTCGGGCGGAACGATGAGCGCCGGTGGGGGGATCGGCCCGGAGAACTCGGGCGTCGATTCCATCCTGGCGATGGCGCGCACGTGCGCGACAGCGGCGACGTGCTCCGCCCAGGTCTTCGTGAAGATGTGGGTGCCGTCTCCGCGCGCCACGAAGTAGAGCTCGGTCGAGTCGGGGAGCGGGAAGAGAACCGCGTGCATGGCGGCGCGGCCCGGGCTCCCGATAGGGCCGGGCGGGATTCCGCGGTTGCGATACGTGTTGTAGGGCGATTTGACGTTCAAGTCGCTGTAGTAGACCCGGTTCTTGTAGATGCCCAGCGCGTACATCACGGTCGGATCGGACTGGAGCATCATACCCCGCTTGAGACGGTTGTAGAACACGGCCGCGATGCGCGCGCGCTCGGAGGACAGGGCGGTCTCGGCCTCCACGATGGAGGCCAGGGTGACGAGCTGGTGCATCGTGAGCCCCTGGCGGGCTCCGGGAAGGTTCATCTCCTCCTCGAAAACGCGGAGCGCCCGGTCCACCATCACGCGGGCCACCTCGTCGGGGGAGAGGAGCGGATAGAAGGGATAGGTGTCCGGGTAGAGGTACCCCTCCAGCCGCTCGGCGGGCACGCCCAGCGAGGCAGCGAAGGCCGAGTCGCGCGTCAGCGCCAGAAAGCGCGAGGGATCGATCCTCGCCTGCGACGCGAGAATCTGCGCGACCTGCTCGACACGGAGCCCCTCGGGGACCGTGACCATGTCCCGCTTCCCCATACCCGAGGAGAGCTGGTGGAGGATGCGGTAGATGCTCGCGCCGACGGGGATCGTGTAGCGCCCGGCCTTGAGGTTTCGGTCGTGCCCCAGGACCCGCGCCGCGAGGACGAAGAGCGTCGGGCTCTCCACGAGGCCGTTCGCCTTCAAGATCCCCGCGATGGTCTCGACGCCGGCTCCCCGGGGGATCAGCACCTCGCGCGTCTGGAAATTCCGGGTCACGGACGCGGGGAAGAAGAAGATTCCCGAGAAGATCACTGCGCCGACGATCCCTCCCAGGATGAGGGTCCGGCGAATGCGATGGCGGCGCTTCACGCTTCGGCGCTCCATGGGATTTCGCGCCCCCTCACGCTTCGGCGCCCTTGGACTTGCGGGGCCGGTCGAGCCATCTCTGTAGGATTACCGCGGCGGCACGCGCGTGCTGGCCGGAATCGTCCGCGCCCGCCCCTGTGCTCGAGCCCGGGGCGGCCTCGGCCTCGCGCGAGCTCATGCTTTCATCTACCAAGAACACGTCCAGGCCGGACTGCTTTCGCAGCGCGTGCGCGAAACGCTCCACGCGCCGGACCTCCTCGCGCCGCTCCTCCCCTTCGAGGCCCAACGGGACGCCCACCACGATCGTTCCGGCGTCCGCTTCCGCCGCGACCTCGGCGACCGCCGCCGGAGCATTTCGCACCGAGGTCACGTGAAGCACGCGAAGCGGCCTGGCGAGGATGCCCCCCTCGTCGCTGAGCGCGATCCCCAGATGCCGGAGCCCGAAGTCCACGCCTAGGACTCGCACGTCAGCGCCTGAAGGACCGCCTCGAAGTCGGGCGGAACCCCCCGGCTGAGCTCCATCGGCTCGCCGGTTTCCGGATGGCGGAACGCCAGACGCTCGGCGTGGAGGGCCTGATGATCGATCTCGGAGAGAAGGAGCGCCGCCTGGGAGCGCCGGCCCGGAGGAAGACGGAGCAAGGGACCTCTCCGCCCGCCGTACTCCGCGTCTCCGAACACGGGATGTCCCAGATGCGCCAGGTGCACGCGGATCTGGTGGGTGCGTCCCGTCTCCAGATTCAAGGTGAGCTCGGAGAGGTAGGGATAGACGCGCTCCACGCGGTACCGGGTCGCGGCGAAGCGTCCCCCGCGCGTGACCACCGCGAACTTCTTCCGGTCGCGGGAGCTTCGGGCGAGCGCCGCTTCGATGCGGCCTTCGGCGCGCGGCATGCGGCCCCAGACGAGCGCGCGGTAGGTGCGGCTCACCTCGCGCGCCTCCAGCTGACGCGCCAGCTCGCGGTGCGCCGCTTCCGTCCGTGCGACCAGGAGGAGTCCCGACGTTCCCTTGTCGATGCGGTGCACGATGCCCGCGCGCTCCGTGCCGGCGCTCGAGGGGAGCGCTCCGTAGCGGTGAAGAAGCGCATGGACCAGCGTTCCCGTGCGGTGCCCGGCGGCGGGATGGACCACCATGCCCGCGGGCTTGAAGATCACGGCGAGCGACGGGTCCTCGTACACGACGTCGAGCGGGATGTCTTCGGGGAGAAGCCGGGTGGGGATGCGCCGGGGGCGCGTGACCTCGATCCGATCCCCGACCTTGACGCGGCGGCTGGCCCGCGCCGGCGCGCCGTTCACCAGCACGCAGCCCGCGTCGATGAGCTGCTGGATGGCCGACCGCGACAGCGAGTGCTCCACCTCCGTCAGGAAGCGGTCCAGCCGCTCACCCGCGCGCGAAGTCGGAACGGGGTGGAGTTTCGAGATTGGAGTCGGTGCGCCCGGATCGGGCGAGATTCCAGGCAAGCAGGATCACCCCCAAGGTGACGGCTGAGTCCGCGACGTTGAACACCGGCCACCGGACGGTGCCGAACCCCACGTCGATGAAATCGACGACCCTTCCCCAACGAATGCGGTCGATCAGATTGCCGAGCGCGCCGCCCAGGATACATCCCAGGAGCACGCGATTCAGGAAGCTGCGATACGCGTCGCGCGCGAAGAGGTAGAGCACGACCACGATCGCCAGCGCCGAGATCAGGATGAACGGCAGGCGGCTTCCGGGAAAGAGCCCGAAGGCCGCTCCGGTGTTGTGCACGAGCGTCAGACGCAGGAATTGCCCGATCACCGGGACCGGATCCCCCGGCAGAAGGCGCGCCGAGATGATCGCCTTGGTCACCTGGTCGAGCGCGAGCACCAGGCCCGCGCACGTGAGGAACGTCCCGAGCCGGGAAGTCATCCGCGCGCGCTGTTCGACGCCCGCTCCTGCTTCTCCTGGCAATCCACGCAGAGGTTGGCCTGGGGCACGGCGTCGAGGCGCAGCTTGCCGATCTCCTTGCCGCACGACTCGCACGTGCCGTACTCGTTGCGGTAGAGGCGGCGAAGCGCCTCATCCACGCTGATGAGCTGCCTTCCCTCGGCCGAGGCGAAGAGAAACGCCTTCTCGCGCTCCATTGCGTCGGTGCCCATGTCCGCCATGTGGAAGGAGTAGGCGGAAAGATCGCCCGAAGAGTCGCGCTGCGTCTGACCCATCGCCTTCTCCAGATAGCCGATCTGGCTCAGGAGCTTCTTGCGCTCTTCGATGAGCCGGTCTTCGAAATGTTTGAGATCCTTCTTGGTAAGCAAACGCTCACCCTCCTTTGTGTACCCGCTCTATCCCGACACGGGCCCGCTCGCCGTCGAACGTCCATTCCTCTGAAGGGGCGTTTCCCGGAACCCGGGGCACGACCTCCTCTGCCAGCACCTCTTCCCGAATGAACCGCTCGTGCCGGGCGCAGGCGCTCGCCAGCCCTGGACTCAGCTCCCAGAAGAGTCGGATCCGGTCGGTCACCTCGAACTCCTGGCTCTTCCGAAGCGTCTGGATCCGGTGCGCGAACTCGCGAACCAGGCCCTCCGCCCGAAGCTCGTCGTCGAGGGTTGTGTCCACCGCGACCGTCATCGCGGCGTCCGTCTGCGCGATCCAGGGTGCCTTGGACGTCTCCTGGATCGTTACGTCTTCCGCGGTCAGGGTGAATCGCTGGCCGCCCGCGTCGACCTCCCAGCCTCCACGCGCGATCGCCGCCCGAAGCTCTGCCGTAGGAGCGGACTGGACCTTAGACGCCAGTTCCTTCATGGCGGCTCCGGCCTTCTTCCCGAGCACCGGAAAGTTCGGCTTCACAGTCACTTGGAGCAGCTCGCCGCGATCCGCCGGGAACACGATCTCCCGCACGTTCAGCTCGTCCTTGATCAGGTCCAGAACTTCCCCGATCCGCTGCCGCTCGCGGTCCCCCAGACCCGCCACCGCGAGCCTGCGGAGAGGCTGGCGGACGCGAAGCGAGGACGCGTTCCGTGCGGCCCGTCCCAGGTTCACGATCCTGAGCGCCGCTTGCATAGCCTGTTCCAGGCCCTCGTCCACGGCGGCCCGATCCGCCACCGGGTAGTCGCACCAGTGCACGCTCTTGGGCGCCTCCGGCCGGGCCGGGCGCACCAGGCTCTGGTGAAGCTCCTCGGAAACGAAGGGCGTGTACGGCGCGAGGAGCCGGGCCACGGTTTCGAGGCAGCCGAGCAGTGTATCGTACGCCGCCCTTTTATCGGCAGGGTCCCCGGATTTCCAAAATCTTCTTCTCGATCGCCGGACGTACCAGTTGGAGAGGTCCTCCAGGACGAAATCCTGGATGGCCCGGGCCCCGCGGGTCAGGTCGTAGGCCTCCAGTGCCTCCCGGCAGGTCCCGACCAGGCTGTTGAGCCGGGAGAGCGCCCAGCGATCGAGCAGAGACGGCCTAGAGGGCTCTTTCTGCGCCGGGTCGTAGCCGTCGATGTTCGCGTACAGGGCGAAGAACTGGGCCGTGTTCTTCAAGGTTCCCAGGAGCTTCTTCGCGACCTCGGTCACACCTTCCGGGTCGAAGCGCGTCGCGGTCCAGGGCGGGCTGGTGGAGATGAGGTAGAAGCGCAGCGCGTCCGCTCCGCGCTGATTCAGGATCGCGTTCGGATCCACCACGTTGCTCCGCGACTTGCTCATCTTCTTTCCTTCCCGGTCCAGGATGAGCTCGTTCACGAGCACGTGCTTGTAGGGGGCCTTCCCTTTCGCGAAGACCCCGATCGACATCAGCGTGTAGAACCAGCCGCGCGTCTGATCCATCCCTTCCGAGATGTAGTCGGCGGGATAGAAGGACGCCAGTTTCTCGGCGTTCTCGAAGGGGTAGTGCCATTGCGCGAACGGCATCGATCCCGAGTCGAACCAGACGTCGATCACCTCGGGCATGCGCCGCGCGGTGCCGCCGCACTTGGCGCACCGGAACGTGACCTGGTCGACGTACGGACGATGGAGATCGAGCGCCTCGGGAACGCCCTGCCCCTGCTTCAGCTCCTCGATGCTTCCAACGCAGCGGTCATCCCCGCAGCCCTCGCAGCGCCAGATCGGAAGCGGCGTTCCCCAGTAGCGGTTCCGCGAGAGCGCCCAGTCCACGTTGTTCTCGAGCCAGTTCTCGAAGCGGTGCGCCCCAATCTCCCTGGGATGCCACTGCACCTCGCGGTTCGCCTCGAGCATGCGGTCCCGGTAACGCGTCGTCGCGATGTACCAGGTCTTCCAGGCGTAGTAGAGGAGCGGCGAGTCGCACCGCCAGCAGTGGGGGTAGCTGTGCGTGGTCATCTCCACGCGGTAGAGGAGCCCGTGCTCCTTCAGCCAGGCGGTGATGTCCTTCTCGACCTCCTTCACGCCCCGTCCGGCCCAGGGTTTCACCTCCGCGGTGAAGCGTCCCTGTGGATCCACGGTGTGCATCTGGGGCAGGTCGAGCTTCAGCCCCAGCTGGTAGTCGTCCTCGCCGTACATCACCGCGGTGTGCACGACGCCGGTCCCGTCCTCCGTCGTGACGAAGTCCGCTTCGCAGACGTAGTAGGCCTTCTTGCCCGTGAGCTTCTCCAGATCCACGAAGTCGAAGAGGGGTCGGTAGCGGCGCCCCACCAGCTCGCGCCCCTTGAATTCCTTCTCGATCTCGTACTCCCCCTCGAGCTGAGCGAGCCGGTCCTTCGCGAGGTAGTAGCGCTCCTCGGTCCCGCCGCGGTTCTGGCGCACGCGCACGTAGGTGATGTCCGGTCCCACCGCGAGGGCGACGTTGCCGGGAAGGGTCCAGGGCGTCGTGGTCCATGCGAGGACGAAGGCGCCCGGCTCGTCCACGAGGGCGAATTTCACCGTCACCGAGGGCTCGGTCACCTCCTCGTAGCCCTGGCTCACCTCGTGGCTGCTGAGCGGCGTGCCGCACCGGGGGCAGTAGGGCACGATCTTGTGCCCCTGATAGAGAAGCCCCTGGTCCCAGTACTGGCGCAGGAGCCACCACACGGTCTCGATGTAGCTGTTGTCGAACGTGTAATACGCGTGGTCCATGTCCAGCCAGTATCCGATCCGCTCCGTGAGGCGTCGCCAATCCGACTCGTAGCGCAGCACGCTCTCGCGGCAGCGGCGGTTGAACTCGGCGATCCCGAACGTCTCGATCTGATCCTTGCCGCTGATCCCCAGCTCGCGCTCCACCGCGATCTCGACCGGAAGCCCGTGCGTGTCCCAGCCCCCCTTGCGCGGAACGTAGAAGCCGCACATCGACTTGTACCGGCAGACAATATCTTTTAATGACCGCGAGAGCACGTGGTGGACGCCGGGAAGTCCGTTCGCGGTCGGCGGGCCCTCGTAGAAGACGAAGAGGGGCGATCCCTCGCGGCGCTTCAGCCCTTCCTCGAAGGCCTTCACCTCGCGCCAGAACTGGAGAATCCGCTCTTCCGTCTGGGGCAGGTCGAGGCGCGTCGAGACGGGGAGGAACATGTCGGTCTTCGAGCTCACAGCCGCTTGAGGATCCGCGTGACGAGGCGCGTCAGCAGGGGCTCCGCCTCCGCCGCGGTCGCGAGAACCCGGGGAACGTCGATGGGCTCGAGCGCATCGGGCAGGCAGAGGTCCGTGACCACCGAGAGCGCGAGCACGCGCATGCCGCCGTGCACCGCGACGATCGTCTCCGGGACCACGGACATCCCGACGAGGTCGGCCCCGGCCCATCTCAGGAATCGGTACTCGGCCCGCGTCTCGAGATTGGGACCGGCCACGCCCGCGAAGACGCCTTCGCGAAGCGGAATTTTCTCCTCCCGCGCGGTCTCTCGCGCGAGTGCCAACAGCTCCCGGGAATAGGGCTCCGACATGTCCGGAAAGCGCGGGCCCAGCGAATCCTCGTTCGGGCCCACGAGCGGGTTCTCTCCCATGAGATTGAGATGATCCACGATCAGCACCAGATCCCCCGCGTGGTAGAGCGGGTTCATGCCTCCGGCCGCGCTCGTGAGGATCAGGGTGCGCACTCCGAGCGCCCGCAGAAGGCGGACCGGGAAGGCCACGTCCCGCATGGAGTGGCTCTCGTAGAAGTGAACGCGCCCGTTCATGACGGCGGCCGGCTGACCCGAGAGCGATCCAGCTACAAGTCTCCCCTGCGGGTCCGCCGAGGCGGCGGGGAAATTCGGAATCTCGCCGTAGGGAATCGATACGGCGCTCTTCATCGCGGCCGCGAACTGCCCCAGCCCCGTGCCCAGGATGATCCCCACCTCGGGCTTCATCCCCAGGCGGGGCAGGAGCACCTCGCGCGCTTCTTCGATCGCTTTGAGTTGGCCCTGGGCCTGAGTCATCACCACGCTCATGTCCGATCCGCTTCCAGTCGCCGCGTCAATTCCGCGGCGTCGATCCCGTCCAGCTCCACCCACTTGTCGCGAGAGGACGCTCCGGCCTTGAGCCGGACCGTGCCTCCGGGAAGCCCGAGCTTCTCACGCAGGAGCCGGAGAACAGCGCGGTTCGCCTTACCGCTCTCCGGAGCCGCGGAAACGCGAACGTGGAGCGCTCCGTCTTCACGCATGCCCACGATCTCGTCCGCGCGGCTCTTCGGCGTCACGCGGAGCTTGAGTCTCACCGTGCACCAAAGAGCGCCGTTCCAAGACGGACGATCGTGGACCCTTCCTCGATGGCGATCTCGAAATCCTCCGACATCCCCATCGAGAGATCGGCGTCCTCGGGAAGGAGCCCCGCGCGCACGGCTTCCGCGCGGATCGATGCAAGGTCCTGGAACGCTCTTCGCGCTCCCGCCGCTCCCCCGTGAAGGGGACCGATCGTCATGAGGCCGCGAAGGTCGATCCCTTCCAGCCTGGCGGCCTTCTGCAAGAGAGCCCGTGCGCCTTCCGGCGGCACGCCGAACTTGCTCGCGTCCCCGGAGGTGTTCACCTCGACGAGGCACGCGATCCTCGATCCCTTCTCCTGGGCTCTGCGCGAGACTTCCTCGGCGAGCGGCAGGGAATCGATCGAATGGATCACGTCGAAGAGCTGTGCCGCGCGCTTCGCCTTGTTTCGCTGGAGATGACCCACCAGATGCCAGCGCGGGCGCGGAGAGATGGACGCGATCTTCCCTTCCGCCTCTTGAATCCGGTTCTCACCGAATTCTCCCAGCCCCAGCGCCATCGCGTCCCGGATGGTCCCGGCCGGAAACCCCTTCGTCACCGGCAGGAGCCGGATCGACTGCGGCGCGCGCCCCGATCGGGCGCAGGCGCGGCCGATCCTTTCTTTCACGGATTCCAGTCGATGCCGAAGATTCGAAGCCTCATCCATGGAATTCCCTGGAAAAATCCAAGCCGTGGAGTATATGCGTCGAAGGATCGCGGCAACAAGGGCAAAGGGACGAGGATGGGGGGTGAAACGGCGATGTTATGCGCGAATTGTGGACGGGAAATGCTGGAGCGCGGCTGCAAGGTCCGCTGCTCTGCTTGCGGCTACTTCGAGGACTGCTCCGATCCGGGCGCGCCCGGGGAATGGGTGGAAGCGGACATCGACATCGCTTCCCGTCCCGTCCCTTCCGACGACGAGTCGTGACTCACTTGCGCGCCTCCTTGTACTCGGAGTCGGTGCGCATGAGATGCCCGACACAGCCCCGATTGCGGCAGGGCACGCGCTCCGGCGACGCCAGCAAGTCCGCTTCCTTTTCCCCGGTCTGTGCCGCCCGTAGCTGAACGAGAGCCTGGAATTGCTGTGGGGTGTACATGTAGCCGCACTTCACGCAGCGGTACCAAAAATCCAATTCCATGGGTCACTCCTGTAGCTTCCCACAGGAAATAACCCCTGCGTTCGGTCCGGAATAGGCAGCAGCGACTGCGGTGGGACGAGGCGCGGGCGAACGCGCCAAGCCTTGGATTCAAAGCTCAATCGGTAGGGTAACGCCGTAGGGGTTTCCCTGACAAGGACAATTGCGCGTGCTAGCATGCCCCCGTCGAGACGCCGTCCGTCCGCCATCCCAGCGAAGGGACCCCGATGCTCCTGGCGATCCTTCACCTCCTGCTCAACGCGTTCGTCTTTCTCCTTCTCTCCCACGTCCTGCCCGGCTTCTTCGTCGAGGGCTGGCCCGCCGCGATCATCGCTTCCCTGGTTCTGGGGCTCGTGAACGCCACGGTCGGGCTCGTCCTCAAGATCCTGACCTTCCCCCTGATCATCCTCACGTTCGGGCTCTTCTCCTTCGTCGTGAACGCGATCGTGATCCTCCTGGTCGCGGCGCTGGTGCCCGGGGTGAGCGTCAACGGCTTCTGGCCGGCGCTCCTCTGCGCGATCGTGATCTCGGCCCTGAATCTCTTCTGGAAGATCGCGACGACCGAGCGCGTTCGCGAGGAACGCTGAGGAACGCTGTAGAGTCGGCTCGCCCTGTCTCATGACCCACCGGCGACTGCCCGCGGATCTCACGCCCAACGAGATCACGGCGCTCCTCGAAGAAAAGCGCCGATCCGGCGAGACGATCCTGGATCTCACGGAGACGAACCCCACGAAGGCGGGGCTCGGGGGAGCGGGACCGGCGGAGTTGCAGGCGCTGGCGGATCCTCGAGGCTCGGTCTACGAGCCCAGCCCGAAAGGGTTGCCCGCGGCGCGCGAGGCGGTCGCTCGTTACTACGAGGAGCGCCGCGCCGAGCTCCCCCAACCGGATGACTTGGTGCTGGTCGCATCCACGAGCGAAGCCTACGCCCATCTCTTCCGCCTCCTGTGCGAGCCTGAGGGCGAAGTTCTGGTCCCGCGTCCCAGCTATCCCCTCTTCGAGCCGCTCGCGGCCCTCGAAGGGGTGCGCGTGGAGCACTATCGCCTGGCGTACGACCATCGCTGGCGGCTCGACCTGGATTCCCTGGAGGGCGCCCTCTCGGAGCGCACCCGGGCGGTGGTGCTGGTCCAGCCCAACAACCCGACGGGCTCCTGTCTTTCCGCCGAGGAGACCGCCGCGGTGGTGTCGCTCTGCGCCGAGCGCGGGATCGCGATCATCTCCGACGAGGTCTTCGGGGACTTTCCCTGGCCCCCGTCCACGGCGCTCCTCCCCAGCCTCTTCGGCGAGCGGCGGGCGCTCACCTTCGTGCTGAGCGGCCTCTCGAAGCTCTGCGGGATGCCGCAGATGAAGGCGGCCTGGATCGCGGTCTCCGGCCCGGAGAAGGAGAAGGAAGCAGCGCTCCTGGGCCTGGAATGGATCGCGGATCTCTTTCTCTCGGTCTCCACGCCGGTCCAGCTCGCCATTCCCACGCTCTTACAGGCGCGAAGCCGTTTCCACGCCGCGGTGCGCGGGCGGCTCGAGACGAACCTGTCCCGGCTTCACGCGCTGGGGAATCGGGAGGACGGATGGCGCGTGCAGAAAGGCGAGGGAGGATGGAGCGCGGTGCTCGAAGCACCTCCGGCCGCGGGGGACGTCGCGACGGAGGCACTGCGGAGGCACAACGTGCTCGTCCACCCGGGACACTTCTACGACCTCCCCTCGGATGGCAGCGTGGTCGTGAGCCTGCTCCCCGAGCCCATGATCTTCGCCAAGGGGGTCGACCTTCTCACGGGGCTGCCCTAGATCGGAGGCCGCATCTGAGGGATGCTTCTCCGCCGTTAGAACGTGGTTTGGCAAAGAGTTCCGAACGCTGAAAATTCTTCTGGCATTGGTGCGGGCCCGGTGTAGCCTCTACGTCCGCGCTGCGGCGTTTTCCCGCTCGGAAGGCACGGGAAAGCGTCACGCACCGATGTCGAAGCGGAAGCTCATCGGCTCACGTCCTCACGCAACGAAAGGGGTAAACGAACATGAAGGTACGCCTCATTCTGCTCGTTCTCGTCCTCTCCTGCTTCACCCTCGCGGGCGCCTTGATGGCAGCGGATCAGAAGTCCGCCCAGAAGCCCTGGGCCATGAATGCCACGATCATCGAGGCGTGCAGCTGCCCGATGTTCTGCCAGTGCTACTTCAGCACCTCACCCGCCTCGCACTCGATGGCGGGCATGGAGGGTCATGAGGGACACGCCGAAGCCTACTGCAAGTTCAACAATGCCTACCGCGTGAACAAGGGCACCTTCAACGGCGTGAGCCTCGCGGGCGCGAAGTTCTGGGTCGCGGGCGACCTGGGCTCGGACTTCGGCGACGGCACGGCGGACTGGGCGGTGCTCACCTTCGATCCCTCGGTAACGCCGGCGCAGCGTGAAGGCATCGGCATGATCCTGGGTAAGGTGTACCCGGTGAAATGGGCGGACTTCAAGACGGGCGCGGACGCTCCGATTTCCTGGGAGCACAAGATGGGAAGCGACGAGGCGCACGCCATGCTCGACGGCGGCAAGGGCGCCGAGGTGGTCCTCAAGAATTCCGTGAACAAGAACGCGTCCGGTCCCGTCGTCATCAAGAACCTCAAGTACTTCGGCGCACCGCGGAACGACGGCTTCGTGCTCATGCCGAATACCGTCGAAGCCTATCGTCTCGGCGACAAGCCCTACGAGTTCAAGGGAACGAACGGCTTCATGATCACGCTGGATATCACGTCGAAGGACGTCGCCACCAACTAGACGCTCCGTTTTCGGACAACGCGAGGCACCTTCGGCGAACGCCGGAGGTGCCTTTGCGTCCCCGGCCGCGCGATTTCGCGCCGGCCCGGAACCGACTCGAGGAGGATTCAT
>DASQAV010000046.1:0-4391 GCA_035635575.1 Candidatus Dormiibacterota bacterium
ACCATCATCGGAGGCAGGGCGCGCGTGGGGCAGGGCTGGCAGATGCTCATGGCCAATCTCGCGGCGGGACGCGGGCTCTCCCTTCCGGGCCTGGCCACCGGCGCCGCACAGCTCTGCTCGCGCGTCGCGGGCGCCTACGGCACCGTCCGCGAGCAGTTCGATCTTCCGATCGGACGCTTCGAGGGAATCGAGGAGCCGCTGGCCAAGATCGGCGGCATGACCTACGTCATGTCGGGCGCGCGCGTCCTGACGGCGGGCGCCGTGGACGCCGGGGAAAAGCCCGCCGTGATCTCCGCGATCATGAAGGCCTACCTCACCGAGGGCATGCGGATCGTGGTGAACGCGGCGATGGACATCCAGGCGGGCGCCGGAATCTCGAAGGGGCCGCGGAATGTCCTCGCGCACGCCTACACGGCGGTGCCGATCGGGATCACGGTCGAGGGCGCGAACATCCTCACGCGGACGCTCATCATCTTCGGGCAGGGCGCGATCCGCTGCCATCCGTACGTGCGGGCCGAGATGGAGGCGGTGGCGTCGCACGACCTCGAGAAGTTCGACCGCGCGTTCTTCGGGCACCTGGGCTTCATCTTCTCGAACGCCTTCCGCTCCTTCGGAATGGCGCTCACCGGAGGGGCCTTCGTGAGCACCGGGGTGGAGGGGCCCGCGGGCGCGTACCTTGCCAGATTCACGCGCCTCAGCACGGCGTTCGCGCTGGTCTCGGACGGCGCCATGGCGACCCTGGGCGGACAGCTGAAGCGCCGCGAGAAGATCAGCGGACGTCTCGCGGACGCGCTGGCGTGGCTCTATCTGGGATCCGCCACGGTGAAGAAATTCTGGGACGACGGGAAGCCCGGGGCCGATCTGCCATTCATGAAATGGGGATGCGAGAAGGCGCTCCACGAGGTGGAGGTAGCACTCCTGGGCGTGCTCGAGAACTTACCGGACAAGCTCGCGGCCGGACTCCTGCGCTTCGCGATCTTCCCCCTCGGCGCGCACACCCGGCCCCCCAGCGACGCTCTGGGCGCATCGGTGGCGCACGCACTCCTCGACGATCGTGAGGAGCGTCTGCGGCTGACGCGGGACATCTATGTCCCCGCGCCCGACGATCCGGGGCTCGGCCGGCTGGAGGCGGCGCTGGACAAAGTGGTTGCCGCGGCGCCCGCGTTCCAGGCGCTCAAGTCCGCGATTCGCGCCCGCGCGCTTGCGCGCGAGCCGGAAACCACGCTGGTGGAGCGCGCGGTCAAGGCGGGCGTGATCGACGAGGCCGCCGCCCGGAAGATCCGCGACGCCGAGAAAGCGCGCGACGACGCGATCCAGGTGGACGAGTTCGATCCGGGGCAGGTCGTGCAGCACATTCCCGGAGCCCTGGAAACGGAACCCTCGCGCCACTGAGGGGGATGTGCTAGGTTAGCAACTCGTGAGCCTCGGCCCCGCTCAAATCCCCGAACGGCGACCGAGGGCCATCCTGGCCCTGGAAGATGGTGCTTTCTTCCGGGGCGTTTCATGGGGCAGGGTGGGGGAGACCGAAGGAGAAGTGGTCTTCAACACCGCCCTCTGCGGCTACCAGGAAGTCCTCACCGATCCCTCCTACGCCGGCCAGATCGTCACCATGACGTATCCCCACATCGGCAATTACGGTGTGAACGGCGAGGACGTGGAGTCCGCGCGGCCTCAAGTGTCCGGGTTCGTCGTGCGCGAGATCTCGGCGGTCGCCTCGTCCTGGCGCTCCAAGGGATCGCTCGAGCGATACCTGGACGACGCGGGCGTCGTGGGCATCAGCGAGATCGATACGCGCGCCCTGACGCGCCATCTGCGCGTGCACGGCGCGAAGCGCGGCGTGATCTCGGCGCTCGGCCGGAACCCGGACGAGCTGGTCGATCGCGCGCGCGCGTCGCGAACCATGGTCGGGCTGGACCTGGCGCGCGAGGTGACCTGCCCCAAGCCGTACCGGTACGCGGCGACCGCGCGTTCTCATGGAGACGGCGGGTCTCGGACGGAGCCGTTCCACGTCGTGGCCTACGACTTCGGCATGAAGGAGAACATTCTCCGCATGCTCGCGGCGCGGGGATGCGACATCACCGTCGTACCCGCGACCACTTCCGCCTCGGAAGCGATGGCTTTGCGGCCGGACGGAGTCTTCCTCTCCAACGGTCCCGGCGATCCGGAGCCCTGCACCTACGCCATCGAGGCGGCCCGCAAGCTGATGCGGGTGCGGCCCACGTTCGGGATCTGCCTCGGGCACCAGATCCTGGGTCTCGCGTGCGGGGGAAGGACCTTCAAGCTCAGGTTCGGGCACCGCGGCGCGAACCATCCGGTGAAGAATCTCGACACCGGGCAGGTCGCGATCACGTCCCAGAACCACGGATTCGCGGTGGAGCCGTCGCTCTTCGATCACCCCGACTACCAGCTCACGCATCTCAACCTGAATGACGGCACGGTAGAGGGATTCCGCCACCGCACGCTCCCGGTGCTCTCCGTTCAGTACCACCCCGAAGCGAGCCCCGGACCGCACGATAGCCACGATCTCTTCAACCAGTTCCTCAATCTGATGGCCGCGTCCTAGGCATGCCCAAAGACCCTTCGATCCGCTCCGTCCTGGTCATCGGATCGGGGCCGATCGTCATCGGCCAGGCCTGCGAGTTCGACTATTCGGGCACGCAGGCGGTGAAGGTGCTCCGGCAGCAGGGAATCCGCGTCTCGCTGGTGAATTCCAATCCCGCGACGATCATGACCGACCCCGAGTACGCGGACCGCACGTACATCGAGCCTCTCACGCCGGACATCCTCGAGAAGATCCTTCTGCGCGAGCGCCCCGACGCCGTGCTTCCCACGGTGGGGGGACAGACCGCGCTCAACCTCGCGGTCGATCTCTCGCGAAGGGGCGTCTTCGACCGCCTGGGCATCCGCCTGATCGGTGCGAGCCGGAAGGCGGTGGAGGTCGGCGAGGACCGCCGGCTCTTCAAGGAGGCCATGAACCGAATCGGCTTGGACCTTCCGTTGAGCGGGTTTGCGCGGAACCTCGAGGAAGCGCTCCGGGTGCTCGAGCAGACGGGATTGCCCGCCGTGATCCGGCCCTCGTTCACCCTGGGCGGGAGCGGCGGAGGCATCGCCTACAACAAGGACGAGTTCGAGGAGATCGTGGCCCGCGGTCTGGATCTCTCACCCGTGCACGAGATCCTGGTCGAGGAGTCGGTGCTGGGGTGGAAGGAGTACGAGCTCGAGGTCATGCGGGATCACGCGGACAACTTCGTCGTGATCTGCTCCATCGAGAACTTCGATCCGATGGGCATCCACACCGGCGACTCGGTCACCGTGGCGCCGGCCCAGACGCTGACCGACCGCGAGTACCAGACGATGCGGAACGCGGCACGCCGGGTCATCCGCGAGGTCGGGGTCGAGACGGGCGGATCCAACATCCAGTTCGCGATCGATCCCAAGACGGGACGCATGGTCGTGATCGAGATGAATCCCCGCGTCTCGCGCTCCTCCGCGCTGGCGAGCAAGGCGACCGGGTTCCCGATCGCCAAGATCGCGGCGCTGCTCGCGATCGGGTACACGCTCGACGAGATCCGGAACGACATCACGCGCGTCACGCCCGCCTCCTTCGAGCCCGCGATCGATTACGTGGTGGTGAAGATCCCGCGCTGGGCCTTCGAGAAGTTCCGGGGTGTGAATGCCAGCCTGGGCACGCAGATGAAATCGGTGGGCGAGGTGATGGCGATCGGACGCACGTTCAAGGAAGCGCTCCAGAAGGGGCTTCGAGGGCTGGAGATCGGCGCCAGCGGTTTCTCGCGCGAGGATCTGGACGACGCGCGCATCCAGGAGAAGCTCCTGACTCCCGATCCGGACCGGATCTTCTACGTGAAGCGGGCGCTGGACCTGGGATGGACCCAGGCCAAGGTTCATCAGATGACCGGCATCGATCCCTGGTTCGTGGATCAGATCCAGCAGATCGTGGACCTGGAGCGAAGGTTGGAGCCGGGGATCGACGACGAGACGCTTCGCGAGGCGAAGCGCATGGGGTTCTCGGACTCGAGGCTGGGCGCCTTGACGGGGGCCGGGGCGGACGAGGTGCGCGCGCGGCGCCTGAAGGCGGGCATCGTGCCGGTCTACAAGCGGGTCGACACCTGCGCCGCGGAATTCGAATCGCACACGCCTTACCTCTACTCCACCTACGAGGAGGAGTCGGAGGCCTGGCCGACGGATCGCCGCAAGGTGATGATCCTGGGGTCCGGCCCGAACCGGATCGGCCAGGGGATCGAGTTCGACTACTGCTGCTGCCACGGCTCCTTCGCGTTCCAGGAAGAGGGCTACGAGACGATCATGGTGAACTGCAATCCCGAGACCGTCTCCACCGACTACGACACCTCCGACCGCCTCTACTTCGAGCC
>DASQAV010000047.1:0-7730 GCA_035635575.1 Candidatus Dormiibacterota bacterium
TTCTACACGGCTCCGACCGCGATCCGCGCCTTCATGAAGTGGGGGACGGAGTGGCCCAAGAAGCGAAAGCTCACCTCGCTCCGTCTCCTCGGCTCCGTGGGTGAGCCGATCAATCCCGAAGCCTGGATCTGGTACCACGAGAACATTGGCGGCGGGAACTGCCCGATCGTGGACACCTGGTGGCAGACCGAGACCGGGATGATCCTCATCTCGCCCCTGCCCGGGATCACTTCGCTCAAGCCCGGCTCCGCGACGAAGCCGCTTCCCGGGCGTGTACTTCACCGGCGACGGCGCGAAGCGCGACGAGGACGGCTATCTCTGGCTCCTCGGGCGCGTCGACGACGTCATGAACGTCGCGGGGCATCGCATCAGCACCATGGAGGTGGAGAGCGCGCTCGTGGATCACCCCGCGGTGGCCGAGGCGGCGGTCGTGGGAAGGCAGCACGAGCTCAAAGGGACGGCCATCGTGGCGTTCGTCACGCTGAAGGAGGGGAAGCAGCCGAGCTCGGGGTTCATGGGCGAGCTGAAGGAGCACGTGGTGAAGAAGATCGGAAAGATCGCTCGCCCCGACGAGATCCTCTTCACGGCCGATCTTCCCAAGACGCGGTCGGGGAAGATCATGCGCCGGCTGCTCCGCGACATCGCGGAGGGGAAGGCGGTGGGGGACACGACGACGCTGGCCGACCCGGCCGTGATCGCGCGGCTCAAGTCCCGCTACGAGGAGCAGGAGGGCTGATGCGGGCGAGAGGAAGGGTGGGGGCCGCATTCGTTGTCCTTGCGCTCGCCCTGGCCGCTCCGTGCGCGTGGGGTGCGACGCCGGCGGACTCGGCCGAGGTGCGAGCGGCCATCGACGAGGGCAACGCGGGCTTCGTCCGCGCCTGGCAGACCGGGGACGCGGACCTCTTCGCGTCCCTGTTCGCCACGGACGGAGCGCTCCTTCGTCCCGGCGGAGGGCTCACGGTGGGACGCGACAAGATCCGGTCGCGCATGCGCGACGTCTTCGCGAGCGTGCGCATGACCGAGGGCACCATCACGACGGCCGACGTCTTCCTGATCGGGGATACGGCATACGAGACCGGATTCTGGAACTTCACGATCGGGCCCATCGGGTCCACGACGTCGGAGCCGGACTCCGGCCACTACGTCGAGATCTGGAAGCGCGACCGCACGGGCGAGTGGAAGATGTGGCGTGATATCGGGGTCCCGCGCATGCCTTCGTCCGAGCTGCCCGAGCCGGACCTGGGGCCCGGCCCCCCGCCCGCTCCATCCTCACCGCCCGCGGGCGCTCCGTCGCATGGCGCCGTGCGCGGCCCGCGGCGCGCGGAGGCGTCCCACGGCGCCCGGCTCAAGGCGATCCGCTTCGGCCGGCTCATCGACGGCAAGGGGCATACGATCCAGGACGCGCTGGTGCTCGTGGACGGCGAGCGCATCCGTTCGGTTGCCGCCTACTCCAAGGCCGCCGTCCCCGCGGGGGCGGAGCAGTTCGACTTCACGCGCCTCACTGGAATTCCCGGCCTCATCGACGTCCACACGCACATGACCTACTGGTGGGACCGCGCTCCAGGCTCCCGTCCCTGGCAACAGCTCGAGGCGCGTCCCGCCATGCAGACCCTCTACATGGCGGAGGAGAACGCGCGCCGGACGCTCGAGACGGGCGTGACCACCGTACGCGACCTGGGCTCCTTCCAGTACATGGACATCTCGATGCGCGACCTCATCAATCGCGGGGCGATGGTGGGCCCTCGCATGTTCGTCGCGGGGTACGGGCTCTATCCCACGATGTCCCCCTTCCAGGACGCGCCGCAGGCGGCGGCCGGAGGGAACGCGGACGGCGTGGAGGGCGTCCTGAAAGCGGCCCGGCAGCAGATCGCCGCGGGAGCGGACGAGATCAAGGTCTATGGATCGTCCGGCAGCGCCGACGACGTCACCGGGTATCAGACCTACACCTACGAGGAGATGAAGGCGGCCGTCGACGTGGCGCACGAGCGGGGGAAGACGGTGGCGATCCACTCCTACGGCCCGGATGGCGCTCGCGACGCGGTCCGGGCGGGCGCCAACTCGGTGGAGCACGCGATCGACATCGACGACGGCACGCTGCGCGAGATGGCGAGGCGCGGCGTCACGTACGTGCCCACGGTGGACCACAACCGCTACTACGCGGAGCACGCGGCGGAGTTCGGGTACGGTGACTCCGCGGTCGCGCACCTGGACGCCTACCGCGCGCGCAATCTCGAGACGGTGCGGCGCGCCATTCGCGCGCATGTGCCGATCGCGATGGGATCGGACGCGGTCTTCACGATGTTCGGCGAGAACACGCGCGAGCTGGGCTGGTTCGTGAAGGCGGGCATGACGCCCGCGCAGGCCCTCGCGACGGCCACCGGAAACGCGGCGGCACTTCTGGGAATGGGGAAGGATCTGGGCGCGGTGGCGCCCGGGTACTACGCCGACCTGGTCGCGGTCGAAGGAAATCCTCTGGCCGACATCGGCGCGGTGATCGGGGGCGTGCGGTGGGTCATGAAGGCTGGAGAGGTGGTCGTGGACCGCGGGGTCAGCGCGACCCTGCGCTGAGCCCCAGGCGGGCGAGCCAGCGCTCGTCCCCCTCCTTGTGAAGCTCCCAGTACTTCAGCCTCGCGGATCCCGTCAGCTCTCCGGAATCGTTCCCGTCCCTTCCCCACGAGCTATCGCTTTCTGCGCCGGGCCATTCCCACCGGACGATCCGGTGGGGATACGCGGAATCGACATGAAATAGGCCTCGCGGGCCGTTCTCCACCTGAATGGAATACCGGATGACGGTGAACGTCCCCGCCGGGACCGTCACCGTACTTGTCCACGCGACCCTATCGATCCGCGCGCGGGTCCATTTCAGCGGCTGGTGCGTGAGCCTGCGCCGGAAGGAGGAGGGCAGGAACGGCACCGTCCGGCTCTCACCCGGTGTCATGTAGGGCCCGTTGAGTCCACGCAAGAGCGTGAAGAGCTCCTCTTCGAGAATGCCCCCCTTGGGCCGGCGTTCCTCGCGCGTCCCGGACTCTCCCTCGAAATAGCTCGAGAGCTTCTGGCTCACGAGACCCGGATTCACGAGCAGCTCCTCGTAGACGTTCCCGCACCATTCCGTGCTCACGAAGGAAACTTTCACGGGGTCGAAGTCGTCGCTCTTCACGAAGAGCGAGGTCATCGTGTTGTAGTCGTAGATCCCGGTCTGAAAATCCCGGACGAGATTCAGCTTCAGCACATCGAAGGTGTCCTTGGGATTCCGCGAAGCGTCGTCCACCTTCACGCGCATGGAGCGGCTGAAGGGCTCGGTGACGTAGACCGCGACCGCGTTGCCGTGGCGCCCCTGGCCGTAGCGCGCGACGGAGTACCGGTAGCCGTCCAGCTCGGCCTTGCCGTCGTGCCAGTACGCCCCGAACGCGGGATCGAACTTCGCAGGCGGCGCCTTGGCAGCGTGCGAGGGGCTGATGACGAGCGCGCCCGCGAGCACCACGAGGAATGCCGTGAGCGCGTCGAGCGCGCCGGGATGGATCCTCACGAAGGCTCCTTCCTCGCCGGGGCGAAGAAGGAGATGCCGCGCACGTTCTCGTCCACGCGCAGCGGGTTGTGCATCGAGGGAAACGCGCGGGCGCCGCAGTCCAGCCGCTCGCAGAGCCGGCACGTGATCCCCACCGGGACCACACCCGCCGGGTTCGAGAGGTCCATCCCGTCCGCGTAGACCAGCTGCCGCGCCGACTCGATCTCGCACCCCAGCTCGATGGCGTAGAGGATCTCGGGGGCGTGGAATCCCCCCCGGTGCTTCCGGATCGTGCGCGCGACCGAGAAGTAGGTCCTGCCGTCGGGCAGGCGCGCGAGCTGGACGCGGATCACGTTCGGCTGCTGAAAGGCCGCATGGACGTTCCAGAGCGGGCAGAGCCCGCCAAAGCGAGGGAAATGGATGCCGGTGGCGCTGAACTTCTTCGAGATGTTTCCGGCGATGTCGATCCGGACCATGTGAAAGGGTACCCCTTCGGCGCCTTTTCGTTGCAAGGACGTGAGCCGGTGGCAGACCTGCTCGTAATTCGCGCGGAATCGGTGCTGGAGGAGATCCAGGTCGTAGCGCTCCTCCTGGGCCGCTCTCAGGAACTCCGCGTAGGGCATGAGCACGGCTCCGGAGAAGTAGTTCGCGAGCGCCACGCGGCAGAGCGCGCGGGCTTCGTCCGACGTGAGCTCGCTCGCGATGCGGTCGATCACGCTGGAGCAATCGAGAAGGCCGATCTGGTACGCCAGCTGGAAGTTCCTCGAGCCGCGGCGGAGCACCTCGGAGATCTCGAGCCTGCGCCGCTTGGGATCGTAGTGGCGCACGGTCGAGCCCATCTCGCCCGCCTTCATCACGTGCACCCGGACCTTGTGCTTCTTCTCGAGGTAGGCGGCCATGGAGCCGAAGAGATCCTCTCCCTCCAGTTTCGCCTCGGGCCAGAGGCGCTCGGCTTCCGCCTCGAGCTCGGGAAAGTGATTCCGATGCCGCTGGATCAGATCGGTCACCTGCTCCGAGGCCATTCCGCCGCGGTCGATGCCGGTCAGGTCCTGACGGTCGAGCACCTGCGCGGCCAGGGTGGCCGCGGAGCCGCGCGTCTCGAGGAACGCGTGGTGAAGATGGAGCACCGCGCGCGCGATCTCGGGATTCGCGGCGGCCAGCTCGCGCGTCTCCTCCTGGGAGGGGATGTTCCCCTCGAAGATGGGGTCTCCGAACACCTCCATGAGGGTCGCGGCGAGCTTCGTGTCCTCGCCTTCGGCCAGGGACTTCATGTCGAAACCGGTGAATTGCGAGAGCCGAATCAGGAGGTTGGCGCTGATGGGGCGCCGGTCGTGCTCGACGAGATTGAGGTAGCTCGAGGAGACCCCGAGTCGCTCCGCCATGGCCGTCTGCGAAAGCCCTTCGCGCAGGCGCAAGGCTCGTATGCGTTTACCCAGATGCTGGATGGATCTCACGTCGATATTTTACCACATTTGACACTTTACAGCGCTAATTGACAATTCATTGTCACGTTAACTAGTTATACCTCAAATAGTTATTGCCATTTCGCTCCGTGGTTGTTAATATTGTCTCATGGCGGTTCGGAACGAACAGCAAGACGGCGCGCTGGTAATCGAGGGACCGATCTTCCATGCCCGATTTGCGGAGATCCTGAATGGGGAGGCGCTGGGCTTTCTCGAGGATCTCGTGCGCGTGTTCGCGCCCCGGATCCAGGAAGCGCTCGAGCTCCGCGCGCAGCGGCTGGCTCAGGGAGCGGCGCTCGACTTCCTCCCGGAGACCGCCGGCGTCCGCGCCAAGGAATGGAAGGTGGCTCCGCTGCCGCACGACCTTCTCCGCCGCGTGGTCGAGATCACGGGCCCGACCGATCGCAAGATGGTCATCAACGCGCTGAACTCCGGCGCCGACGTGTTCATGGCGGATTTCGAGGACGCCAACTCTCCGACCTGGGAAAACCTGATCGAAGGACAGCTAAACCTTCGCGACGCGGTGCGCCGGAAGCTCTCCTTCGACGATCCCTCGAGCGGAAAGCAGTACCGGCTGAACGAGCGGACCGCGGTGCTGATCGTGCGCCCGCGGGGACTCCACCTTCCGGAGCGTCACGTGACCCTGGACGGCACGCCCATTCCCGGCAGCCTTCTCGACTTCGGCCTCTATTTCTTCCACAACGCCCACGAGCTCCTGGCGCGCGGCACGGGACCCTACTTCTACCTCCCGAAGCTGGAGAGCCACCTCGAGGCGCGGATCTGGAACGACGTGTTCCTCGCCGCCGAGGACGCGCTGCGGCTCGAGCCCGGCACGATCAAGGCGACGGTGCTCATCGAGACGCTCCCGGCCGCCTTCGAGATGGACGAGATCCTCTACGAGCTTCGCGAGCACTCCGCGGGACTGAACTGCGGCCGCTGGGACTACATCTTCAGCTTCATCAAGACCCGCCAGCACGATCCCAAGGCCGTCTTGCCCGATCGCTCGCAGGTCACCATGGAGCAGCCGAACATGCGCGCCTACACCCAGCTCGCGGTGCGCACCTGCCATCGTCGCGGCGTCCACTCCATGGGGGGAATGGCCGCCCAGATTCCGATCAAGAACGACGAGGCGAAGAACAAGGCCGCGCTGGACAAGGTGCGGGCCGACAAGCTGCGCGAGGTGCGGGACGGCCACGACGGCACCTGGGTCGCGCACCCCGGGCTCGTGCCCATCGCGCGCGAGGTATTCGAGGCGAACATGAGCGGGCCGAACCAGCTCGATCGTCTTCGCGAGGACGTCCGCGCGACGGCGGCCGATCTCCTGCAAGTGCCTGCGGGGACGCGAACCGAAGAGGGGCTGCGCCTGAACGTCCGCGTGGGCATCCAGTACATCGAGGCGTGGCTTCGTGGGAACGGATGCGTTCCGCTCTATTCCCTCATGGAGGACGCCGCCACCGCCGAGATCTCCCGCGCTCAGGTGTGGCAGTGGCTCCACCACGGAGCGGCGCTCACGGACGGACGCCGCGTGACCCCCGAGCTGATCGGGGCCGTGATCGACGACGAGATGGTCCGGATCGAGAAGGAGATCGGTTCGGATCGATTCCGCTCCGGGCGTTTCCCCGAAGCGCGCGCTCTTTTCGAGAAGATCTCCACCGCGCCGAAGCTCGAGACGTTCCTGACCCTCCCCGCATACGAAGCACTGGACCGCGGCTCCTCCGAAGCCGCTCGTACGACATCCCGATGAGCACGCACCCGAGTAGAGGAGAATCTCCCATGCCGGCAACTCGCGAAGGGCAACGCAAGATGAACCAGGTAAACCCGCGAGCGAATGGAAGCGCTAACGGCCACGATGTGAAGTCGGCGCCGAAACCGGCGGCCCGGATGCCGAAGCTCGGGCGCTGGGACGGAATCACCCGCCCCTATTCCGAGGAGGACGTCCTCCGTCTCCGCGGATCGGTTCGCGTGGAGCAGACGCTCGCCAGGCTGGGGGCGGAGCGCCTCTGGAATCTCCTCACGACCCAGGACTACGTGGCGGCTCTGGGCGCGCTCACCGGAAACCAGGCGGTGCAGCAAGTAAGGGCGGGCCTTCACGCGATCTATCTCAGCGGCTGGCAGGTCGCGGCGGATGCGAACCTTTCGGGGCAGACCTATCCCGACCAGAGCCTCTATCCCGCGAACAGTGTTCCGAGCGTCGTGCGCCGCATCAACCAGGCGCTCCTTCGCGCGGACCAGATCGAGCACGCCGAAGCGATGGATAAGAGCAAGACGAACGGCAAGAACGGCAGCGCGGCGCGTCACTGGCTCGCGCCCATTCTCGCCGACGCCGAGGCGGGCTTCGGCGGACCGCTGAACGCCTTCGAGCTCATGAAGGGGATGATCGAGGCGGGCGCCGCGGGCGTGCACTTCGAGGACCAGCTCTCCTCCGAGAAGAAGTGCGGCCATCTCGGCGGAAAGGTGCTCATTCCCACGGGCGCCTTCATCCGCACTCTGGTCGCGGCGAGACTGGCATCCGACGTGATGGACGTGCCGACGATCCTCGTGGCGCGCACCGACGCCGACAGCGCGAAGCTCCTCACGAGCGACGTGGACGAGCGCGACCGCGAGTTCCTGACGGGGGAGCGCACGCCGGAAGGGTTCTTCCGCATCGCGGGCGGGTTGAAGTGCGCCATCGCGCGCGCCCTGGCCTACGCCCCGTACGCCGACCTTCTCTGGTGCGAGACCTCGACCCCCGACCTCGAGGAAGCGCGCGAGTTCGCGGAGGG
>DASQAV010000048.1:0-7085 GCA_035635575.1 Candidatus Dormiibacterota bacterium
CGCGTCGCGCTGGAGTCCTGGCGCCGCATCCGATCCATGGGGAAGCGCGAGCTGAAGGGAATGACCAAGGCGGAGTCGGATGGGCGTCGCGGAAAGGCCGCGAAGCGCGGACGCAAGGCGAAGCGCGGCCGTCCCGCCGCCGGGCGCAAACGTCGCGTCGTAGCACGCCGTCGTACGCGTCCCGCCGCCTCGCGTAAACGTGGCGTCGCCGCTCGCGGAGCCGCGCGCCGTAGCGGAATGCGCCGCGCGGCGAAGAAGAAGTAGGGGGGCGCAACCGGTATCCGTGACCGACCTCCGCGATCTCGTCAAACGCCAGTTCGGACTCAACGCCGAGCGCTACGTCCGAAGCCACGACCATTCCAAGGGTGAGAGCCTGGACCGGATGGTGGAGCTGGTCCCGGCGCAGCCGGACTGGCGTGTCCTCGACATCGCGACGGGAGGCGGGCATACCGCGTTGGCCTTCGCCCCACGCGTTCGCGAGGTCCTCGCAACCGACATCACCCAGGAGATGCTCGACGCCGCGGAGAAGTTCATTCGCGGCAAGGGCGTGACGAACGTCACGTTCGCCGAGGCGGACGCGTGCGATCTGCCGTTCGGCGCCGCCGAGTTCGACCTCGTGACGTGCCGGGTCGCCCCGCATCATTTCCCCGATTGCGCCCGATTCACGCGGGAGATGGCCCGTGTGCTCAAACCCGGCGGCTACGTGGCCATGATCGACAACGTTGTGCCCGAGGACCGCGCCGCCGATGAATACATCAACGCGTTCGAGAAGTACCGCGACCCCAGCCACGTCCGCGCGCACACCGCCGGCGAGTGGGTGCGGCTCTTCGAGGATGCCGGCTTCAAGATCGAAGCCGTGGAGGTGTTTCGGAAGGCTCGGGACTTCGAGGCGTGGGCGGGGCTGCAGACCGTGACGGGTGAGCGAAAGGCTGAGCTGAAGCGCCGTCTCGAGCAAGCGCCCTCAGGTGCGAGTGAAGCGCTGGGGCCGGAGACGCGAGAAGGGAAGCTCTTCTTCTATCTCACGGAGATCCTTCTCCTGGCGCGTCGGTAGTGTCGCCATGCGGCCGTCCCTTCCGAAGCCAGGTCACGTAGGCCCAGAGCGCGTCGACATCGCCTTCCTTCACGAAGCGCTTGTACGCGGGCATGTGAAGCGCCGCCTTGCGTAAGAAGTACTTCGCCACCGGATTCGTGTCGAATCTCCGGGTGACCCCATTCTCCACCCACTCCCCGAATTCATGCCGGTCGCGCACGAGGTCGGGAAAGTCCTCTCCGTCCCAGGGCGGGATGTAGCCCTTCAGCGATCCTGGGTTCGGCCGCGCATAGCGGCCGCCCGCGCCGTGGCACCCGGTACACCCCAGCTCCGAGGCGCGCTCGTGTCCCGCAAGCGCCATTGAATCCTCCGGCGCCTCTTCGCCCGAGGCGGCCATCACGAACGCGACGAGGTCGTCGATCTGGCTCGCGTTCAGCCGCTTTCCGAAGGCCGGCATGTGAAGGGCCCCTGCTTTCCTGCTCTCCTTCCAGCTCTCGCTCCGCGCCCGCGACGCGGTCACGCCGTCGCGGATCCACTCGCGCACGTCGTGCTCGTTCTTCGCGTACATCATGAGCGAGCGATACGAGGGAACCTTTCCGGAAGGTCGCCCCGGATCGGCCGTGCCCTCGGTTCCCTCGGCGCCGTGGCACCCGAAGCATCCGGTTTTCTCCGCCAGCCTCCGGCCTCGCTCGACCGGCGTGAGCTTGGGACGCAGTACGGTCGTGTAGAAGGCGAGCCATGCCAGTACGAAGAGAAGAACGAGCTGGAGGAGGCGTTTCACAGAAGAAGCGCGCCGGGCACTGAAGGGCACCCGGCGCGCCGAATCGAGGTCATTCGTTGCGGATTGCTAGGTCGCCGCGACGGCGTCGACCTGGAGCGCGCGTGTTCCGTTCTTCGTGGACGTCGGGCCGGTGATCTTCACCTTGTCGCCCGCGAACTTCTTCGCCTGATTGAAGGCGTCCTGCTTCTCATGATTCATGGTGAGGACGTAGAGCGTGCCGGACGGCGTCAGAAGTCCCATCGGGCCGCCGTTCGCGATACAGCTGGCCGCGCACTCCTTGTGAGCGGCTCCTTTGGCGCCGTGACCCAGATAACAGCTCAGATCCACGATCTCGCCCGAAACTGCCGCGGCCGTCGCCGGCGCCTTGGCCTGAGTCTTCGCGAACGCCAGCGTGCCGAAGAGCAACGCCGCGATCAAAAGCATCGATGCCGCTACGAAGCGTTTCATCAAACGGCTCCTTCCTTGTGGGTGTGAACTCCTGAAAGAAGAGAACGAATGCCTGTGGACTATACACCGTCCCGCGATGTTCCCGCCGGGGCAGCCACCCCCTCCTCCCTCTGAGATGTTCCCGTCCCCAGGGAGAGATTCAGCTCCTCATCCGAGAGTATTTGTCTCCGGTTAAGGATCTGGGAAGTGTCATGTTGTGTAAGAAGATGGGTCACGTGGTCGATCCCCACCTCGATCTGTTTCCTCAGTCCCACCATCTTGATCAGGTAGGCCGCGGCCCACAGGAGCCAGGCAAGCCGCCCTGACATGGAGATTCCGAACAGCTCCAGCACGGAGCTGTTCTTGCCCAGCGAGATGATGTAACCGGCCGGATGGAACTGGAACGGCCGAACCGAACGGCCACGCGCGCGCTCGGCGAGCATCTTCCCCACGTACAAGCCCATCGCGATTCCCGTTTGCGAGAGCGCCGGCTGATAGGTTCCATCGGGTCGCAGGGAGGCGGCGCAATCTCCCAGCACGTACACGTCCTCGACCGGCTTGCCGGCGGAATCGAGGGGATGCAGGTACTCGTCCACGCGGACGCGGCCGTCCCGGATGCGCGTCAGTGGCAGCTGCTCCACGACCTCCGGAGGGTGCACGCCGGCGGTCCAGAGGATCGTGAACCCGTCCACGGCAGTTCCGTTCTCGAGGTGGATCCGCTTCGGCTCGACGCGCGTCGCGGCGCTTCCGATCAGGAGCCGCACCCCTCGCTTGACCAGAAAGCGGTGCACGTATTCGGAGTGCGCGGGGCGGGCCGCGGGGATGATCCGATCTCCTCCCTCGATGATCGTGACCGAGACGTCGGTGCGGCGGACGCTCGGATACTTGGGGAGCAGCGTGTCGTGGGCCATCTCGACCAGCTCGGCCGCGACCTCGACCCCCGTGACGCCGCCTCCCACGATGACGAACGCGAGGAGCTTCTTGCGCTGCTCCTCGGTGTCGGTCTGCTCCGCCATCTCGAAGAGCTCCACGACCCGCGCGCGAAAATACATCGCGTCCACGATGGTCTTGAAGGGACGCGTGTTCTCCTGGGCGCCCGGAACGTTGTAGTAGTTGGTCACGCTGCCGATCGCGATCACCAGCGTGTCGTATGGAACCAGGAGATCGTTGTGGAGCAGGACCTCGCGACGCACGAGATCGATTCTCTTCGCCTTGTTCTTGATGAAGCGGATCTGATTGTGGCGGGCCATGTCGCGGAGCGGATAGACGATGTGCCTCGTCTCCACGGAGCCCACGGCGACGGCGGGGAGGAGCGGATTGAACTGGAAGAAGTTCTCCTTGTCGATGAGGAGGGTGTCCCAGTATTCGCGCGCCCGCTTCGATTTGCCAATCGACCTGGCGACGTCGAGGCCCGCGAATCCGCCGCCCAGAATCAGGAGACGTTTCCTGTCCATCCTTCGAGAATACCATGCGCCCTTGCCGCGAATTCAGCCGGGCCTTATGGTGTCGCGATGCCGGAACCCAAACGAGGAGAGCCCTGGCGCGCGCTGGCCGCGTGGGTTCTCTATGCCTTTCTCGTCGCCGCGACGGTGATCCTCGCCTCCACGACAATCCAATTGAGGAAGGACCTCGGCGCCGCGAACGAGCGGAACGCGAATCTCACGCGCGATCTGGGGGCGGAACGAGGGTGGGCGGCCACGCTGACCTCGCCGAGCGCGCGCGTGTCCAACTTCACGCTCACGGCGTCCGCGGACGCGGCGCTTCGGGGACGCGCGACCGTGGACCCAAAATCCCGCCGGGCGGTCGTCGCGTTCGAGAACGCGATCGCGCCGGCCGGTCACGCATTCGTGGTGTGGGCGCTTCACGGTTCCACACCGGCGTCGCTGGGGAAGGTCCACCCGGATCAGAACGGGCGGGCGGTGCTCCGCGTCGAGGACGTGGGGGATCCCGCGACCCTGACCGCGCTCACGGTCTCGCTGGAGGCAGATGCCGCGCCGGTGACGGAGCCGACGGGACCCATCTTGATGATCGGCTCGTTTTCGGAGTAACGCTAGGGTTTCACCGCCCGCACCTGCACCGACGTGACGGGATCCGCTCCGTACCGACCCTCGCGAACAACCTCCACTTCCTGGAATCCCGCGTCACGCATGAGCTGTAGGTAGTCCCCTCGCAGCGATGCCCCGGCAATGCATCCCACGTAGGCCTCGATCGACTCGCGCGTTTCCCTGGGAAGCGGCTGCTCGAGCACGAGATCGCTCACGAGCATGCGGCCGCCGGGCTTCAGTACCCGGTACGCCTCGCGAAAGACACGGTCCTTCTCGGGAGAAAGATTCACGACGCAGTTGGAGACGATGATGTCCACCGAGCCGTCCGGCACGGGCAGGTGCTCGATCTCGCCGAGACGGAACTCCACGTTCGCGTAGGCTCCCTTGGCCGCGTTGGCCCGAGAGCGATCGATCATTGCGGGCGTCATGTCCACGCCGATGACGCGCCCTTCCGGACCGACCTCGCGCGCCGCGAGAAATGCGTCCACGCCGGCGCCCGATCCCAGGTCCAGGACCGTGTCGCCGCGCTTGGGTTTCGCGAGCGAGATCGGACTGCCGCATCCCAGGCCCAGGTTCGCGCCCTCCGGAATCGCGGCGGCCTCCTCCGCGCTATAGCCCAGCTCGGAGAGCCCCGTCGTGACCGTGTCGCCGCAGCATTCGCTCGAGCATCCGCACCCGCATGTTCCATCCGCGATCGCGCCGTAGCGCTCGCGCACCGCCGCTCGGATATCCACGCGCTCTTCCATCACGATCCCCTTTCGCCTGTATCCAGGCCTTTCAAGAGTTCCTTGAACCGCGTCATCGCGCCCGCCGTGGGGCAGTAGCAGACGCGCGGCCCATCGATTTCCCCCTCGATCCACCCCGTCTCCTGGAGCACTTTCAAGTGCTGCGACACCGTCGCCTGCGCCAGCGGCATCGAGTCCACGATCGCGCCGCAAATGCACTCCCCGCGATCGAGGAGCATTCGGAGGATTGCGGCCCGTGCGGGATGGGCTAGCCCCCACGCCAGCGCCGCCACCTCCTCGTCCGCTTTTCCCGGCGCCCTTCGCGCCTTTCCGGGCGCCGGGCGCTTCATCAACCGGATCCGTTCTGTCATGACTCCTCCACTCAGTGCGAGCGCGCCATCAAATCGTGTATCGTCAATCTACGATAAACCTGAACCTCCCTCAACAAGAATTTGGGATGTGCTATCGTTACGGCATGACGCGTCCGGCCACATCGGTCGAGCGGCTCGCCGAGGAATACCGGGCCCTCCGGGACGCGGCGGCGGTCGTGGATCTCACGGATTGGACCGTGCTCGCGCTGACCGGCCCCGACGCCCGCGAATTCCTCCAGGGCACCGCCACCCAGGAATTCGAATCCCTGCCCGCTCCCGGCACCGCTTCGAGAACGCTCTTCCTTACCGAGAAGGGCCGTCCCGTCGCGCTCGCCTGGGTCCTCGCCGGACCGGATCCCAAGTCCGCGATCCTCATCGCCGACCCCGGTGCGCGCTCCTCGCTGAAGCCACACCTCGAGCGCTTCCGGGTCATGGAGGACGTGGAAATCCAGGTGCCCGACGACGCGGTGAGACTCTTCGGCGTGGCCGGTCCGGAGCGCGATCCGCTGGCCCAGGCCATCGCGGCGAAGATCGAGGGTGCCCAGGCCATCCGCTCCGAGCCGCTCTCGTTCCTGCTGGCGCCCGCGCAAACGCCGCCCTCGCTCCTTCCGCCGGCCGTCGATCCACACGCCTTCGAGGCGTGGAGGATCCGGTCCGGGATCCCGTACCAGGGAATCGACCTGGACCAGGATCGAATCGCGACGGAGCTGATCCTTCCGGAGGCGATCTCCATGACGAAGGGCTGCTACGTGGGTCAGGAAGTGGTCGCGCGCACCGCGAACCGGGGAAAGCTGCGCCGCCAGCGGATCGGCTTTCGATTTGCGTGGGGCGGCGAACCCATCCCAAGGGGAACCGAGGTGCGCTCCGGCGGCCAGGAGGCGGGGATCGTCACCAGCACGGCTTGGGAGCCGGGGACGGGCGAGGGACTTGGGATGGGATATGCCATGCCCGACGCGCTGGCCCGCGGACTGGATCTCCTGGCCATCCAGGGTGAAAAATCCACGCACTTGAGTCCTCGTTCGTGGCCACTGTGACTGTCGGAACGCGACATTTTCGTCCAGGATGTCACACCACCTGACGAATCCCGCGTCATTACGCGTTGACATAACTCAAAGCATTTGATATAATTCCGCGCACTTCGGGGGACACAGCGCGAGTATTGAGCAGCCCTCTGCCGATTCACGCCGACCTCCGCTTCGCTTCCTAACTTCAGAGCGGTTTCATGCAACCTCGGCCCATGCTTTTGGGTCTCGCGGGGAGGTGATCGCCGGAGAGAGAAGCCAAACCCCTTCCTAACCGCAGTAGCGCCTCATCTCACGCGTCGCGCACACCCAAAACGTTTCCACGACGCAGGCTCCTCACGTCAGGAGAACAGGCGATGAATCGATTTAGGAACTTCATCCTGGTCGGGCTTGCCGCGCTCGGGCTGGTTCTCGCGCAAGCCGCCTCCGCAACAACCGTGCAGAAGTTCACCCTCCAAGAGCTCACCAAGAAGGCCAGCTCGATCGTCATCGGAAAAGTCGAAGGCGCCACCTCGAGCTGGGACGCGGCGAATAAGGAGATCTACACCTTCTACACGATCACCGTCTCCCAGCCCGTGAAGGGCGCCAAGGGCGGGGAGACGATCACGATCCGCCAGCTCGGCGGCACCGTGGGGAACATCGCTTCCATCGTTCCCGGAATGCCGAGCTTCAAGAAGGGCGAGGA
>DASQAV010000049.1:0-12391 GCA_035635575.1 Candidatus Dormiibacterota bacterium
CGCTGCCTGGCCACGGGATCGATCCGCGACGTCATGAAGCGGACGTCCAGCCGGGCCGCCAGCTCCTCGACGAACGCCGCGTCGGCCTCGGATTCCTCGCCGCGGAGGCCATGGTTCACGTGCCCCGCGATCAAGCCGCCCCGGGGGATGCCGTGACGGGCGCGATAGGCGACCAGGAAATCCAGGAGCGCCACGGAATCGGGACCGCCCGATACGCCGACGACAAGGGAGCCTTCACGTGGGATGAGCTCGTGCGCGGCGATCAGCCGCTCGGCATGGAGCTCCAGTCGTTCGTCGCGGGGGTTCGGGCGGGCCGCCTTCGAGCCTCGAGGCGCCTTGGGAGAGCGGGTGGCCATCCGGAGAGTATAGACGCAATCAGGCCCGGAGAGAGGGCGGCGGACTAGGCCGGCCATCCCGTATGAGGTTGAGACTCCGGCCGCCGCGGAGCAGAATATCGGCGCTCTTGCAAAGTGGAGCGGTGGGCGCATGGCCCGGGGAGCCATGCCGCCGGACCGCCCCTGACCCGAGGGGGGTTGACGATGAAACGAACGGCTACGATCGTTGCGGTGATTTTGGCAATTGCCTTGGGCGGCTTCTCGTTCGATGTGACGAGACCCACGTCGGTCGTCGCGAAGGCCAGTATGCCGGATCCCGGCTTGACGGGCGCTCCGGGCGCTTCGGGTACGTGCTTCACCTGTCACACCGGAGGCTTGAACGATCTCTCAGGCGGCATCCAGGTCTTCAACATTCCCGCGTTCTACGTACCCGGTCAGGATTACTACCTGGTTGCCGCGGTCGTTGGACTCAGCGGCAGCCGATGGGGCTTCGAGCTCACCGCCCTGACGAGCGCGAATACGATGGCCGGATCGCTCAGCGACAGCTCGAACGCCGTGGGAGAGCAGACGTCGTCTGGGATCACCTACGTCTCGCAGACGACCAACGAGGGATTCGACGGCACCTACGCCGACTCGACCGGCGGGGCGGCGTGGGTGTTCAAGTGGACCGCTCCATCCGCGGGCGCGGGGCCGGTGACGTTCTACGGCGCCGGCGTTGCGTGCGACAACGACAACGCCGCGAACCCCGGCGACTTCACGTACACCACCCAGGTGATCAGCGCTGAGACCACCACGACCGACGTCAAGGGGACGACCTGGGGGAAGATCAAGACCATCTACCGCTAAAAAGTGGTGGCGGCGCAGGGATTCGAACCCCGGACCAAGGGATTATGATTCCCCTGCTCTACCAGCTGAGCTACACCGCCGCCGGACAGGGATCGTAGTCACACGCACTTCCAGTGTCAAGGCAGGCCCCGGGTTATTGACTCCGGCCCACCCCCGTTCGTATACTGACGCACTACTCTTTTCGGGCCGGCTTCACGGGCGCACCGGCGCCTCCAGGGAGATCTCCAGACCACATGTCTCGAACATTCGTAGGGGGGTTGCTTTTCATCCTCCTCGCGGGCACGGCTACATCCTCGCAAGCCTCGGATCTCGTTGGCTCGGGAGGAATCGGCGTTCGCGGAGGATCGCTTCTCTTCACCAAGGACCGTGAGACCCACGACGCGGCAAGGCCCCGGCTCTCGGGGGACCTCGTGTTCAGCTACGTCTGGACCGACCACATGACCTTCGACGTGACCACGGGATACGGCTGGAACCGCCTCAGCACCAACGACCCCAACCGCTACGTCGTGACCGCGACTCCGGTCACCCTCAGCGCGCGCTACTTCCTGCGTGACGGGAAGGTCTGGCGCCCGTATGTCGGCGCCGGCGGCGGGCTGTACGTCTGGTCCATCCTCTCCCACGATCTGAGCGCGTCCATCGATCCCACGACCTTCGAGCGGCTGCGGCGCGCGCGTCCTGGATTCCACGGGATGGTCGGGATGGAGAAGCGGATGTCGAAACACATCGGCATGACCGCCGATGGGAGCTACCATTACATCATGGCCAAGGACACGAAGCACTTCCCGAGCGGATTCAACGGCGACAAGGCCTACGCGCAGGCACGCCTGGGCGTGACCTTCTTCTTCTCGCTCAGCGAGAAGATCGACTCGGGGCTCCCCGAATAAGCATGCGAGCCTACGCCGCGCCGGGAGCCAAGGTGGAAGAAGCCCGAAAGGGGAGCCCGGAAGCGCGCGTAGGAGCCGAACTCGCGCTCACCTTCGACGACGTTCTCCTCCAACCCGGCTACTCCGAAGTCCATCCACGCGACGTCGAGACCACGACGCTGCTCACGCGCGAGATCGCGCTGAACGTCCCGATCGTGAGCGCGGCGATGGACACCGTCACCGAGAGCGCGCTCGCCATCGCGATCGCCCAGGAGGGCGGGATCGGCGTCATCCACAAGAACCTTCCCGTGGCGGAGCAGGTCGAGGAAGTGGATCGCGTCAAGCGCTCGGAGAGCGGCATGATCGTGAACCCGATCACGCTTCCGCCGGACGTCCCCATCGCCCGCGCGCTCGAGCTGATGGAGAAGTTCCGGATCTCGGGCGTGCCCATCACGGAGGGGAAGCGCCTCGTCGGAATCCTCACGAACCGCGATCTCCGCTTCGTGCGCGGCAAGGATCTCCGGGTGAAGGACGTGATGACGCACGAGAACCTCATCACGGCACCCGTCGGGACGACGCTCGAGGAAGCGGAGCGCATCCTGCACCAGAACCGGATCGAGAAGCTTCTTGTCGTGGACGAGAGCTTCCAGCTCCGGGGCCTCATCACGGTGAAGGACATCCAGAAGCGGATCCGCTATCCCCGCGCCTGCAAGGACCACCTGGGGCGGCTTCGCGTGGGCGCCGCGATCGGCGTGGGACCGGACAATCTCGACCGTCTGGACGAGCTGGTTCGCGCGGGCGTGGACGTGATCGCCATCGACAGCGCGCACGGGCATTCGAAGGCCGTGATCGAGACGACCCGCGCGGCGAAGCAGAAGCACCCCAGCGTCCAGCTCATCGTCGGCAACGTGGCGACCGCGGAGGGCACCCGCGACCTGATCGATGCCGGGGCGGACGCGGTCAAGGTCGGCATGGGCCCGGGATCCATCTGCACCACGCGCGTCGTCGCGGGAGTCGGAGTGCCCCAGATCTCCGCGGTGCTGGAATGCGCCGCGGCGGCCGCGAACGCGGGCGTTCCCATCATCGCGGACGGCGGCGTCAAGTATTCCGGCGACTTCGTGAAGGCGCTCGCCGCGGGGGCGCACTCGGTGATGATCGGCAATCTCCTCGCCGGCACCGAGGAGAGCCCCGGCGAGACGATCCTCTACGAGGGGCGCACGTACAAGGTCTATCAGGGCATGGGGTCCCTGAGCGCATTGTCGAGCGGACGCGGCGACCGGTACTTCCAGGAAGGCGTGAAGGATATGAAGAAGCTCGTGGCCGAGGGAATCGAGGCCCGCGTTCCCTACAAGGGCCAGGTCGCGAACGTGATCTACCAGCTCGTCGGCGGGCTCAGGGCGGGCATGGGTTACTGCGGCGTGAGCTCCATCGACGAACTTCGCACCAAGACCCGCTTCATCCGCATCACGCAGGCCGGGCTCCGCGAGAGCCATCCGCACGACGTCACCATCACGAAGGAAGCTCCGAACTACGAGATTCGGTAGCACCTCCCAAAACGCGGCGCCCCGCCGGGGGAGCGGGGCGTGTGGAAGTGCCGCGTTGTTCCAGGGGGTGCGTGCCCTCCGGGGGTGATCGGTCGGGGGACGGAGGGCACGCCGGGGGATCGTGCGCTACCCGGTAGGACCTCCAGCGGGCAGCGAAAAGTGAAAGTCGGGCGAAAGCTGCCGGATTTCACGGGCCAGTCCCCGCATCTGATCCAGGAGCTTCCGCTCGCCGGTCTTCTTCCATTCCGAATAGGCATCGAGGAGCAGGTCCTGCATCTCGCGCAGATGCTGCTCCTTCGCGTCCTCGTCGACCTTGCGCTCCATCCGGATGACCTGCGCCTTCTTGAAGCGCTTCGGGATGCTCCAGTACTCGCCCTTCATGTGCGACAGAAGCTTGTGATAGCGCTCGAGTCCCAGGGTCAACTTCTCCAGCACGGCCGCGATCGTCTCGGCGGGACTTTCGAGCAGCTCACCGTAGGTGTACGTGAAGTGGTACCAGTTCGGGCTCCGGCCCACGTCGGCCTCTTCTCCCGGAAGCATGCCGTCGCGACGGCTGGGGACGTGCGGTCCCAGGTGCTCGAACACGCCTACGGAAATCAGGAGCAGGTCGTCGGGGGTGCGAAGGATCAGATACTTGAGCGCGCCATGGCTCGTGTTGGCCAGGCGGCGCCAGGCGCCCACGTCATAGCGTGAAAGCAACCGGGTCCGTTCGGCCGGCAACGGGACCTGAGCTTCGAACTGGTCCCGCAAGGCGCTCAGATAGGAATCGACATCTTCTTGTGGTAGCGGATCACCGTTCTGGGGCGTCCCCTCGGCTTTCGTGAGGAGGAGACAGTTCATCGTGAAATAGACGGTCGGCTGGAGCTTCCTTTGCCCTACCTTCGCGAGGTACTTCCGCGCTGCCGACATATTGACTCCCCATGACACGGGCTTCTTCTACTGCACACCGCATCCATTTCCAAGCATGTGCTTCTGCATTGGTCGTGCCGTACTATCCGGCCCCATACTCACCAGGTGGTAACTCCTCAGCCGCCATAGTGATTCACCCCGTAGATCGTTCGGTTTAGGAGCCGCGAAGCAGTGTCCGATTGTCGCGGTGTGGCTTGAAGTGACCTCGAGCGGGGGCGGAAGCACCCATTTCTCCAATCGCGGGGCCTTGCGATTTGCGTGGATACGAGCCTTTTGCAACGGTTCGGGGACAGTGCGCACGACACGATCCGCCGCTCCCGCGCATGGAAGGATCGGGAACGCATCCAATGTACGTTTGCGCATGCGCTTGCAGCCCCGTTTCGCGAGCCCTCCGTGGCACGCTACTTGCGATTCGTCCACGTTCGCACCACGACCAACAACCTTAGAAGTCCCAGCGAGGGACCGGCACAGCATGAATCTCGGAACGAGAGGCGCGCTCACATTCCGGTTGGGTGACTACAACTTCGCCGTCCGCGTCGAGGAAGCCGGAGGCGTGCTCGACGCCGATCGCCTGGCGCAGCTTCCCGGCGTGGCGGAGCCGATCGCAGGCGTGGCGGCCTTCCGGGGCGAGATGGTCCCGGTGGTGGACCTCGCCCAGTATCTCGGGATCGAGTCGGACGCTCCTCATCGATACGCGCTCGTCCTCTACCGTGGCGCGGATCGGTTCGCGCTACTGGTCCCGGAGATTCCCCGGCTCATTCCCGGGCGCGACCTCCGCGAGGCGCCCCCCGAGGCTCCCGATCCCGAGCTGAGCGACCTCTTCGAGTCCACCTTGGAAACCGATCAGGACCATTACCACTGCCTGAACTACTGGCAGATTTTCGAATCCATCATTCCGCAGACGGCGTCCGCGGCACGAGACGCCCGCGCAAGACGGACCGGCTAGGGGACCGCTGAATGAAGGGACTGAGGACGGAAGACGACATCGAGCAGGGAGGCTCCTCACCGCCCCCGGCCGTTCTGGTGACGCTCCTCGCCGTCGTGCTGGCGGGAGTGATCGCCGTGTTCGCGTCCGGAGTCATGGTCTGGGTAGGAGTCGGGGCCCTGGCGCTCGGGGCCGCGTACTTTGCTTCCCGGAACGCCACGCCGAAGAAAGGCTCCGGGGACGTGGCCAAGGCCCGCCGTCTCCTCCTTCTCCTCGACCGCGGCGGCGTGGCCGACTGCAAGGTCCCGGCTGATTTCACGAACGAGTGGGCGACGGTCTACGAGCGCGTGAACAAGGCCTCCCTCGACACGCGCACGGGTTCCTCCGCGCTGGTCGAGCTGGAGAAGCTCCGCAAGCAGATCGAGCTCGCCGTATCGATCCTCGACAAGGACAAGGATCCGCTCCTGGAGGCGCGCGAGCTCAGGTCGAGCCCCCTCGAGCCGCTGCTCTCCTATACGCAGGATTCTGCCGCCACTCCGGGCAGCGGCGGCCAGGTCGTGAGCAAGCTGACCCTTGGAGAGGAAGAGGAGCTGATCGGCTCCGGCTCGGACAAGCTTCCGGACGACTGGCCCAAGCCCGCCGGGGGACCGAGCAGCAGCCAGGACGCGCCCGCGCGCCCTGGCACGAGAGGCGCCATGGGTAGCGGAAGCGGTGTGGGAGCAGGCATCGGTTCCGGCGGCGCCGAGATGGAAAGCGGGCTGCGCGAGCTGATGCGGGAGATCGAGGCGCTGCGCACGACACTCGCCGGCGGAGCATCCGAATCGCCTCGCCAGAACGAAGACCCCGCGATCCGGACTCCGGCCCAGCTGGTGGATGCCGTGGTGCTGACCGCCGCGGATGGAATCGAGGATCTGGCCGCCGGGCTCATGCGCGCCAACGAGCTTGCTTCGGTCGCGGAGCGCGTGACCAATCGCGCCACCCTGCTCGCCCTGAACGCGGCGCTCGAAGCAACCCGCTCGGGCAGCGAGGCCTTTGCCGCCATCGCCGAGGAAACCCGCCGCCTCGCGGAATTCGCGCGCGAGGCGACCGATACGATCTCGAGGCTCTCCTCGGAGATCGAGTACAAGGTGGGCGAGACCATCACGGCGATCCACGCGACCAGCGAGGACGCCAAGAACTCCCTGGCCGAGCTTTCGGGCACGGCCGTGCCGGTGCCCCATGCCGCCCGGAGCGCCCGCGTCCAAGTCGTGCGTTTGCTCGAGCGCTGCCGCGAGCTCCTGTCCAGCCTGGGCGCGCCCCAGATGCCCCTGATGCCTGGCCTCGAAGCCCGGCCGGGATCGGCCACCAAACCCTCCAAGGGCGCGAATTCGACACAGGATAACGTGGAGAACGACAGCCCCCCAGCCGACAAGTTACCCCTAGAGGGAATCTTGCTCATCGAGGGGCTGAAGCCCGGAGCCAATCTCGAGAGCTGACCCTCGCCCGAGGGTGGAGGGCTGTCGAGAGGCATGAGAACCGCCGCTTCCGAATACCTGAACCAAACCCAGATCATGTCGCGCCTGGGCGCGACCTTCGGCGCGCTCATCCACGAGCAGGTGGCCGCGGTGCGCCGATTCCTGGACGACGAGTCGAACTACGACTCGAGCGAGCTCAAGCCGCTCGCGGAGCTGGCAATCCGATTGGTGGAGCGCAGCGCCGAATGGCTCGAGGTGGGGGAGATCGCCAGCCTCGCGATCGAGATGCGGGAGGCGCTTGCCCAATTGAGCCACCTCCGCCCCGACCAGCGCCAGGAGGTCGTCGCCCAGTGCCGCGTGGCGCTCGACGCCCAGGAGCGAATGATCGAGCGCCTCCGCGCGGAAGGCTTCATCGCGCTGGTCGAGCACGCCGGAATCGTCAGCGAAGCCCTGGACGTCCTGCGCGCGAACTTGAAGCAGGCGCGCACCCAGGAGGCCAACTCGGCGCGCGGCATGATCGACGATCCCACCGGCGACGTGGGAAGCCAGGAGAACCTTCTCGGCCTCACCTTCGAGATCAAGAACTCGCTCATACACCAAAATGAGCGAATCGGGTCGATGACCGACAACGTGAACGCCACGCTGGAAGCGGCAAACGCCGCGCTCACCGAGTGGGAGAGCGTGCTCAAGGCGGTGGAGCGCCAGCGCATCTCCCGCGGAGGAAAGCGCGGCGATGCGCTGCCGAGCCCGCTCGAAGGCCGCTCCCTCACGATTCACCAGCGATTACAAGAAACGACCTCGGGGCTTCGCGGTCTCTCGCACGAGCTGAATCAGCTCCTGGGGCTTCAGTATTCGCTGGAGCGCCGCGCCCGCGACCTGGACGAGCATCTTCTCTGGGAATTCCTGGATCCGCTCGACCGCTATCTCGACGACATGTACACGGCCGCGCACACCGGTGACCGCGGGCGCCGGATCGCCCTCTCGGTCCAGACCGGCGGCGTGGGCTTCGAGCCCGAGATCGGCTCGATCCTCCTTCCGCTGGTGCTGCGCGTTCTGGAGACCATGCAGCCCTTGTCCGACTCCGGAGAGCACATCGAGGTAGGGCTCACCGCGGCCCGGGAGGGTCTGGAGGCCCGGCTCCGCATCGAGGGACCGGTCATCATGGATCCCGAGCCGCTCCAGCTCCTGGAAAACGCCCTCGAAAGCCTCGGCGGTTTCGCCTCACGCCACGAAGTGAAAGGGGTGGGCACCACGCTCCGGCTCCAGTTCCCGATGGCGCGCTCGCTCCGGAGCTTCCTGATCGTGGAGGCGGGCGGTCAGCGGATCGCCCTCCCCTGGAGCGCGATCGAGCGGATCTATGCAAGCGACAGCGACCCGGGCTGGTCCTCCGGCGAGGCGCCTCCGACGGTGTATTCGCTGGCGACGCTCTTCGGCCGGGACGTCGCGGCCACGTCATCGGAAGGCATCGAGGGAGACGCGGGATCGAAGCGCGCGCCCGAGAAGGAGGGGCGGCCGATCGCGGTGCTCCGTTCGGGCAGCGGCTCGGCGGTGGTGAGCTTCGACCGCCTCGTGTGGCGCGAGAACGCGCGCCTGAAGCCCCTGCCTCCGAGGCTCTACCCGGTGGAAGAAGTGCTCGGCGGCATCATGACTCCTGACTCGGGGATCACGCTCGTGCTCAACCCGAGCGCGCTCCTGAAGCGGACCCAGGCCAGCTACCTGGTCGGAGCCGGCGACGGGGGCCACCCGCCGGAATCTCATGTCGCGAGCGGCCCCAGCATTCACGGCACATTCGACACGCACGCGGGCAGGACGGAGGAGGCCGGGCACGGCGCGCACGATACGGAGGTGCACGCCAGGGCGGATGCGGTCGACGAGGGCTCGATGGACATGGACGAGGGGCATGACGCGGGTTCGATGGGCGCCGGTGATGAGGGTGATGAGGCCACGCTCGAGGACGGGGTCTATGACCTCAGCGACGAGGACGAGATCGATCCCGAGCACGGCTCGGGCGGGAAAGGGAGCGCCTCATGAAGGGCCTCCAGATCGAGCGGATCGGCGAGGCCGGCGACTTTCATTTCTCGCTGCGCGGCGTTCTGGACCCGGAGGGTGCCCGCAAGCTGGACCGCGTGCTCCTGAAATGCCAGGGCAAGAGCGCGGGCCGCGTGCGCCTGGACTTCGACGGGGTGGAGAGCATCTCCAGCCTGGGGCTCTCGGTGCTGAAGCGCTGGGGGAAGGTCTACGAGGAGACGGACCGCCGCATCGAGGTGAACGGCGCCTCGGCGGACGTGCTGGCGTCTTTGCAGAGCTCGGGCGTTCACGTCTACTTCGGGAACGCTCCGGGCGGCACCGGGCCCGCGAAGCCTGGCGCACCGGAGAAAGGCACGCCGGAGAAGCCGAGCGAGCCCGCGAAAGCTGCGGACGAGAAGCCCGCCCTGCATGCGAAGGCCTGGGACGAGAAGCCGGACGTCGTCGCGCACGCGAAGGGCAGCGAAGAGAAGTCCATTACCGCGCCCGCGAAGGAGCCGCCGAAGGCTTCGGCCGACGCTCCCGTGGGTCCGGAAATGGCCTCGCTCCAGACCAAGCTCAAGCGAAAGATCGTCGAGTTCCGGAACCTCTTCGAGATCACGCAGGCGCTGAACCTCGTGCAGGACCTCGACGAGGTCATGAATCTCTTCGGGCTGAGCGTGATGGGGCAATTCGGGCTCGAGCGCCTTGCGCTGTTCCTCTGCGATCCGGACAAGGACGGCCACCTCATCCCACGGCACGTGCGCGGGTTCCCGCAGCATCACTTCCAGGACTTCGTGATTCCCTGGACCGCCTTCCGGCGCTTCGGTCCCGACAAGGCGTTCATGACCTTACAAGACATCGAGACGAAGAACAGCGGCTCCGACGAGCTGGAGGCGCTGCGCGAGACGGGCTTCGAGTGGGCGGTGCTTCTCTGGGTGCGCCGCGACCTCGAGGGCGTGCTCTTCGTCGGCGGCCGGGGAAGCGGACGCAAGTTCAACGAGGACGACCGCGATCTCCTCACGATCCTCTCGCACCAGGGTGCCGTGGCCATCTCGAACGCACGGGTCCAGCGCGCCCAGGAAGAGCGCAACCTGGGCCTCGTGCGCGGCATGATGGCGTTGATCGAGAGCCGGGACGGATACGCGAAGGGAAGCACCGAGCGCGTGGTCCGCTACGTGAGCGCGGTCGCGCGGCTGCTCGATTACCCCAAGGAGCATCTGAAGTCTCTCGTGTACGGCGCCGTGCTGCGCGACATCGGCATGATCACCGTGAGCGGCCTCATCTTGAAGAACCCGGCGCACCTCTCCGAGGAGGAGTGGGAGCTGATCAAGCAGCATCCGGTGCGCGGCGAGCAGATCCTCGAGGAGATGAACTTCCCCAAGGAAGTGATCGCGATCGTTCTGAATCATCACGAGCGCTGGGGCGGCGAGGGTTATCCGAACGGGATTCGCGGCCAGGAGATTCCGCTCGGAGCCCGCATCGTCTCGCTGGTCGATGCCTACGTGGCCATGACGAGCGAGCGCCCGTACCGGCGCGCGCTGCCCTACGAGAAGGCACGGCAGGTGATCGCGGAGAACTGGGGAAGTCCCTTCGACCCAAGCGTCATCGAGATCTTCCTGAGCGTGCTCGACAAGATCGAGCGTCGCTCGCGGCTCAGGGCGGGACAGCCTCTCGCGGGCGGCGCGGTTCCGGGAGCCGGGATCGTGGGGGCGGGATCTCCCGCCGGCACCGATCAGGCCGTGGGCGCCATCGATCCGCTCGCGTCGGGCGGAACCATTCCGCCCGAGGGAAAATCATCGGATGAGGACCCCGGACCCACACGCTCCGGTCCCGCCGTGGAGGCGAATCGAACGTGAGCCCCGATGTGAGAACGGCCCTCGAGACACGCGAGGGAAAGCAGAAGCGCACCATCCTCGTCGTCGACGACGACAAGCGCGTCGTGGATCTTCTCCAGATCTCCCTCTCCCAGAATGGCTATCACGTGACGACCGCGAGCACGGGGGAGGAAGCGCTGGAGTCCGTGCGCCGGGAAACGCCCCACCTCATCATCCTCGACCTCAGGCTCCCCAAGAAGAACGGCTATGAGGTGTGCGCCGCGCTGAAGAGCGCCAAGGACACGGCCGGGATTCCCATCATCATGGTCTCCGCCACAGCCGAGGTGGACGCCCGGCTGCAGGGGCTCATGCACGGCGCCGACGACTACCTCACGAAGCCCTTCTCTCCGAAGGAGCTCCTGATCAAGGTGCGCCGTATTTTCGAGCGCCTGGAGCGGGCGGAGAACCTGAGCATCAAGAACCAGGAGCTGGAGACGGAGGTCGCGCGGAACCGCGAGGATCTCGTGGTGCGGAACAAGGAGCTTCGCTTCCAGGTCTTCAGCCTCGAGACCCTGATGGGTCTCACCCACCAGCTCAATTCCTCGCTGGATCTGGAAGCGCTGCTCAGCACCGTGATCCTGAGCGTCGTGGGCCAGCTTCGCGTGAACTCGGCGTGTCTCTTCCTGTCCGATGAGCGCGAGGATCCCAAGCGGCTCGACGCCATGACCTTCAAGGGGGTGAAGGAGGACCTGGTCCGCTCGATCCACTTCGAGTACCAGGATGAATTCCTCCGCGCCGTCCGTCCGGTGGATGGAGAAGAAGGCCGTCCCGTCCGTCTGCACGATCTCTCCGAGGATCCGTCGCTCGAAAAAAGCGTGGGCCCTCTCTATGCGGCCGGCTTCACGCTCGTCTGCCCGGTCATGATGAAGCGGAAGCTCACCGCGCTCCTGGCGGTGGGAGAAAAGGTGAGCGGGCAGGAGTTCCATTCCACCGATCTCGAGATGGTGAAGGCGCTCTCCGAGTCGGCCGGCATCGCGATCGAGAACGCCCGCCTGTTCAAGGACTTACAAGAAACCTATCTGGCCACCGTGCGCGTGCTGGTCTCTACGATCGAAGCCAAGGATCCTTACACGCACGGGCACACGGAGCGGGTCGCCCAGTACTCGGTGGGAATCGCGAAGGAGATGGATTTCACGCAGGACGAGATCCAGACCATCCAGCTCGGCGCCTTCCTGCACGACATCGGGAAGCTCCACACCAGCGACTCGATCTTGCACAAGCCGGGCGCGCTCACGGACGAGGAGTGGCGTCTGGTGAAGGCGCATCCGGTGCGCGGCGCGCAGATGCTGCAGGGCGTGAAATTCCTCGAGAAGGCGACCGACCTCGTGCGGCACCACCACGAGCGCGTGGACGGGAAGGGGTATCCGGACGGCCTCCGCGGCGACGAGATCACGATCGGGGCGAAGATCGTGAACGTGGCCGACGCGTTCGACGCGATGACCACGGAGCGGCCCTATCGTGTGGGGCTCACGATGGATCAGGCGATCGCGCAGCTCGAGGACAAGGCGGGCACGCAGTTCGCCAAGGAAGTCGTCGAGATCATGGTGAAGGCCTTGCGCGAGGGGCGGATGCACGTGCTGAAGAACGAAGCCCCCTGGAAGCAGAAGAACGTGAAGGCCGCAGCACCGAACTGA
>DASQAV010000050.1:0-3031 GCA_035635575.1 Candidatus Dormiibacterota bacterium
CATCGCCGACCCGCCCGACCTCATCCTCCTCGACCTCACCGTCCCCTACCTCGACGGGTTCGAGATGATCGAAGCGCTGCGCAACGATCCGGCGACCCGCAATACCCCGGTGATCGTGCTCACCGGACGCGGCGACGACGAGACCTACGCACGCGCACGGGAGCTGGGCGCCGCCCAGCTCCTGACCAAGCCGGTCGAGCGCGACTTGCTGATCAGGGCGATCGATGGGGAGCTCCGCCCGCGCGAAAAGCCGAGCCCGCGGAAAAATTAGGAGCTCACGCCTTCGCTTCCTCGCGCAGGGCGCGGCGCAGGATCTTCCCTACGTTCGTTTTCGGCAATTCCTTCCTGAACTCGATGTACTTGGGGCGCTTGTAGCCGGTCAGGTTGGCCTCGCAGTGCTTGCGGATGTCGTCTTCGGTGAGAGAAGGGTCCTTCTTCACGACAAAGAGCTTGGGAACTTCGCCGGAGTGCGCGTCGGGCACACCGATGACCGCGCATTCCAGCACGCCGGGGAGCATCGCCACCACCGACTCGATCTCGTTGGGATACACGTTGAACCCGGATACCAGGAGCATGTCCTTCTTGCGATCGACGATCCTCACGTAGCCTTTCTCGTCCATCACGCCGACGTCTCCCGTGGCAAGGAATCCGTCGGGGCCGAGCACCTTGGCGGTCTCGGCCGGGCTGTTCCAGTAGCCTTTCATCACCTGGGGGCCGCGCACGCAGATCTCGCCGGAGGATCCGAGCGGCACTTCCTTTCCGTCGTCTCCGCGCAGAATCACTTCGGTGGATGAGATCGGCAGTCCGATCGAACCGTTGTAATCCGCGAGATCCAGAGGATTGATGGTCACGGCGGGGGAGGTTTCCGAAAGCCCGTAGGCCTCGACCAGCGTGCAGCCGGTCAGTTTCTTCCAGCGATCCGCCACCGCCTTCTGCACCGCCATGCCGCCGCCGAGGGCGACCTTGAGGGCGGAGAAATCGATTTTGGTGAACTCGGGATGATTCATGAGCGCGTTGAACAGCGTGTTCACCCCGGTGAATATGGTGAATTTGTGCTTCCGCAGTTCCTTCACGAATCCGGGAATATCGCGCGGATTGGTGATGAGGATGTTGCATCCGCCCGCCCTCATCATGAGCAGGCAGTTCGCCGTGAGCGACAGGATGTGATAGAGCGGCAAGGCCGTGACGATCACCTGCGGCTCGTCCTCCTTCAGGAACGGCTTCAGCCACGCCGCGGATTGTTCGAGGTTGGCGAGGATGTTGCGATGCAGGAGCACCGCGCCCTTGGACAGCCCGGTGGTGCCTCCCGTGTACTGCAGGAACGCGACGTCTTCGTGGCCGACGTCGACGCGCTTGAGCTCGAGCCGCTCTCCCTCCGCGATCATGGCGTTGAAGCGGATCACACCCGGGATCTCCCATCGGGGAACCATTTTTTTCACGCGGCGCACGACGAAATTCACGATCGCCCCCTTCGCGCCGAGCAGGTCGCCGAGCGCGGCGACCACCACATGCTTCACGGGGGTTCTCGCGATCACCTGCTGGAGCACGTGGGCGAAGTTCTCCAGAATCACGATCGCCTCGGAACCGGAGTCCTTCAGCTGGTGCTCGAGCTCGCGCGCGGTGTAGAGCGGATTGACGTTGACCACGATGTAGCCGGCACGCAGGATGCCGAAAACGCACACGGGGTACTGCAGGCAGTTCGGCATCATTACCGCGACCCGCGCGCCCTTTGCGAGCCCCCTCCCCCGGAGCCAAGCACCGGAGACCCGCGACAGGCGCTCGAGCTCCCCGAAGCTGATCGTCCTGCCCATGTTGGTGTAGGCCGGGCGGTCGCGGTATTTCGCGGTATTGCGCTCGAACAACTCTCCGACCGAGCGGTACTGATGGTAGTCGACCTCGGCCGGAACCCCCGGCGGGTAGTGCTTGAGCCAGATTTTCTCCATCCGTTTCCTCCACGACCGCGCCTTCTGTCGGGCACCTGGTCGACTCCACCCGGGTCGGAGGGCGCCTCCGCCCGGGATCAGTGGCTAGGTTATCGCATTGGCGCGCCGGATGCTCGCGATCATGCTGCTCACCAGCAGAAACTCGCGCCGGCCTTCCCTGCTCGCTGCCTGACGGCGCAGCTCATCGAAGTTCTTCCTGCGTTCCGTCTCGGACTTCTCGTTGAGCCGTCTGAGGTTCTTGATCGAATGCTCCTGGACGTATTCGAGGTTCACGGTGCGGCGCTGGCGCACGTAGAGCTCGAGCAGAGACTCGTCGGCCTCGCCGCGGCACACCTTTCCGAGCTTTTCGGTGAGGTTGAACGAGTCGTGGATCCCGCCGTTCAGCCCGAAGGCGCCCATGGGGTTGTTGAGATGCGCAGCGTCGCCGGCGAGCAGGACGCGTCCCACGCGGAAATCCTTTGCCACGCGCTGGTGCACCTTGTAGAGGCTCTTGTACTTGATCCGGTAACGCTCCTTCCTCGGCAGGAAGTTCTGCATGCGCCGCTCCACCATCTCCTCGGACAGCGTCACCGCGTCCTCCTCCTCGGGCGGGACGGGGAAGATCACCCTCCAGATCCCCGGCGGCCCGTCGTCGGGCATCTTGAAGAGCGCGGCCCATTCTTCCGGATCGGCGAGGTACGCGTTCAGGGCGTAGCCGTGCGGCGCGTAGTCGTAGGTCGTGCTCGCCACGACGAAGCGCTCGTCCCAGGTAAAGCCGTCGAACCCCACGTCGGCGCACTTGCGCACGGTGCTGCGGCCGCCGTCGGCGCCCACCACCCAATCGGCCTGGAAAATTTCGATTCCGCCCGGTCCCGCCGCGGTCACCGTAACCTTGCCGGCGCTCTGCGAGAGGTCGGTCACCTTGTGCGAGAAGCGCACCTCCGCGTTCGGAAAAGCCGCGAGCTTGGCGAGGATGATCGGCGTGAGCCGGTGCTGCTCGAGGTGGAGCCGGTAGGGATAAGGCGTAAGGTCGCCGATTTCGGTCACGTCCCACTCGACGATGACGCCTTCCCTGCGGTCGCGGATCTGCCAGCGCGGCACCTTGATCG
>DASQAV010000051.1:0-3055 GCA_035635575.1 Candidatus Dormiibacterota bacterium
CGCTCCGCCGTCCTGGCCGCGACGGTGGCGGCCGCGGCCGGCATCGCGTTCCAGGTTGGATCCAAAGCGACGCGGGACGCCTTGTTCCTCTTCAGCTTCGGCGCCAAGGCCCTGCCCGTGATGGTCATGGCCACGGCGCTCGTCGCCATCGCGTTCGCCTTCCTCTCCGCGCGCGCGCTCGTGGCTTGGGGTCCGGGACGGGTCATTCCCGCCGCGTACGCGGGGAGCGGGGTGCTCATCCTGGTCGAGTGGGGGATCTCACTCTGGTTCCCGCGCGTGGCCGCGGTGCTCGTCTACCTCCACTGCGGCTGCCTGGGTGGACTTCTCATCTCGGGATTCTGGTCCATGGTCAACGAGCGCTTCGATCCGCGGACGGTCAAGCTGGATCTGGGGCCGATCTCGGTCTGGGGAACTCTGGGAGGCGCGCTCGGGGGTCTCATCGCGGCGCGGGTGGGACAGACGCTCCCGGCGACCGCCATGCTACCCATTCTTGCGGGCTTCCATTTCATTGCCGCGGCCGCGGTCGAGCGCTTGGGCCAGAGCCCCGTCGCGATGCCGTCCTCGTCCGTTCCGCGCGCCGAAGACCCGGAGAAGACCGTGCGCTCCGGCCTGCAGGCGCTCGCCGCATCCTCCTATCTGCGCGGGCTCGTCGCGCTGATCGTCCTGGTCACGATCAGCGAGGGATTCCTGGATCTGGTGCTGAAGACCCGCACCGCGTCGACGTTCGTCGAGCAGGGAGACCTTCTCCGCTTCTTCGCGGTGTTCTATGCCGTGGTCTCCCTGGCGACGCTCCTCGTGCAGACGCTCGTGAGCCGCTTCCTGATGCAGAGGATGGGACCCGCCCAGACCGCGGCGATCCTTCCCGCCGGCGTCACGGCTGCTTCGGTGGGCGCTCTGGCGATTCCGGGGCTCGGGACCGCCGCGCTGGCGAAAGGGATCGAGTCCATGTTCTCGAATTCGCTCTTTCGCACGGGCTACGAGGTGCTGTTCTCACCGGTCTCCGCGCGCGAGAAGCGCGCCGTGAAGCCGATCGCGGACGTGGGCGCGGCGAGGGTCGGCGATCTGATCGCCGCCGGAGTCGCGCAGGTGGTTCTCATGGGCGCGATGGCGTATGCGCCGATCATCCTGACGGTGCTCGCGGCGTGCGTTTCCATCGGCGCGGTCTGGGCGGCGATCCGCCTTCAGCAGGGGTACGTGGCCGTGCTCGAGCGGGGCCTTCGCTCCCGCGCGCTCGACTTCGATTTCTCCTCGGTGCGGGACGGGCTCACTCATTCCATCATGCTCAAGACCCTGAGCCCGGACGAGCAGAGCCGCATCCTTCCCCGGAGCGGAACCACTTCGATTCCCCAGGGGTGGGCGGAGAGTCCCTACGGGGAACGGATCGCCGACCTCCGATCCCGCGATCCCTCGCGGGTCCGTCGCTCGCTCCAGGGCGACCCCGTTCCGCCCGAGATAGCCGGGGAGGTCATTTCACTTCTCGCTCGTGACGATGTCGCGAGGGACGCGATCGAGAGCCTGAGACAGGCGGGCCCCGACGTGGTCGAGCCGGTCATCACGGCGCTCGTGAATCCAGCCGAAGAGTTCGTCGTCCGGCGCAGGATTCCCCTGGTGCTCGCGACCTACAGGGTTCGCCGGGCCGTCGAGGGAATGGCCCAGGGACTTCAGGACATGCGATTCGAGGTGCGCTATCGATGCGGGCGCGGGTTGAGCCACCTCATGGATCTGGATCCCGCGTTGCATGTCCAGCCCGCGACGGCCTACAAGGCGGTGCTGCGCGAGGTGGAAGCGGGCGCGGGCGTGTGGGAGGGCCGGCGGCTCCTGGACCGGTTCGACGATGAGCCCTGGTCTCCGGTTCTGGACGACATGATCCGGAGCCGCGCGGACCGCAGTCTCGAGCACGTCTTCACGCTGCTCGCGCTCGTGCTCCCGAAGGAGCCGGTGCGCATCGCTTTTCGAGGGCTGCACGTCGACGATGCGTTCTTGCGGGGAACGGCGCTGGAGTATCTGGAGTCGTCTCTGCCTCCCGAGGTCCGGAAGCCCCTCTGGCCCTTCCTGGAAGACCGGCGTCCGCGGCGCCTGGCACCGGTCCGGCCCACGGAAGAGGCGCTGGCTCAGCTCCTCCAATCCAGCGCCTCGATCGCGATCAATCTGCGAGACCTGGAAGGGAAGGCCGAGAGGGCAGGGAAGGAAGGCGAAGTGTGATATTGTTCCCGTTTCTCCCCGGTGTCCATGTCCCGACGCACCGACCTCCGACACAGGCCGAGCGACGGCGGGCGCATTCCTAGGAGGGTAGCGATGGCGGTAGGAACGGCAAATCCAGCGCTTCAGATCGGAAGTGTTGCTCCGGATTTCGAGGCCGACACGACGGAAGGGCGCATCCAGTTCCATCAGTGGCTGGGCGATTCGTGGGCCGTGCTCTTCTCCCATCCCAAGGATTTCACGCCGGTCTGCACCACCGAGCTTGGGTACATGGCGAAGCTCAAGCCGGAGTTCGACAAGCGGAACACGAAGGTGATCGGGCTGAGCGTCGACCGCGTGGAGGATCACGCGAAGTGGTCGAAGGACATCAAGGAGACGCAGGGGAACGCGCCGAACTACCCGATGATCGGCGATCCCGATCTCTCCGTCTCCAAGCTCTTCGGAATGCTCCCGGCCGATCTGGAAGGCTCGTGCGACGGCAGGACGCCCGCGGACAATCAGACGGTTCGCAACGTCTACGTGATCGGGCCGGACAAGAAGATCAAGCTGATGATCGCGTATCCCATGACGACGGGTCGCAATTTCGACGAGGTCCTGCGCGTGATCGATTCCCTGCAGCTGACGGCGAAGCACAAGGTCGCCACGCCGGTGAACTGGAAGCAGGGCGAGGATGTGATCATCGCGGGATCGGTCTCGGACGAGGAAGCCAAGAAGACGTACCCAGGCGGATGGAAGTCCCCGAAGCCCTATATCCGGATCGTCCCGCAGCCCAAGTAGTGGGTTGTTGCGGGAATCCGTCTCAAACCGGCTATGGGTTGGGGTCGGGGGAGGGTGTGATGGAAGGAGGCGCGCGGCG
>DASQAV010000052.1:0-12597 GCA_035635575.1 Candidatus Dormiibacterota bacterium
CCGAGATCAGCGCCAGCGAGATGCCCCAGAACGCTTCGACACAAAGCGCCCACGCGACGTTTCTCCAGTGGCGCTCGAGCGGAAGCGTCATGGCGGCGGAGACTATCAGGTTGGAATGAGGGCTACAACGAGCGCAGGAGCTTCGCTACTCCGGGGATTCCACCCAGCGCGCGAGGAGCTGGTCCAGCTTTGCGCGCGTGCGTCCGTACTCCTCGCTGGCGGTGCGGAGCGCTTGGACATCCCCCTTCGCGGAATCGTCCTCCATGGCCGCGGTGAGCTCGGCGAGCGTTTTCTCCATCGCCGCGATCTCGGACTCGAGGGCCTTGCGCGCCTTGGTGCGCTTCCGCTGCTCACGCTCCACCCGATCCCGCTCTTCGCGCTCGCGCGCGCGGGACGTCTTGGTGGGTGCCGGCTGCGGCGTGATGACCGGTGTCCGGGATGGCGCTGGGCTCGGGCTCACGACCGCGCGGCGCGCATCCGCGGCGCGCTTCTCCCGAGCCTCCGAGAAGGTTCCCCGGTAGGAGCGCGCCTGCCCTTCCTCGATCCAGAGGATCTGCGTGGCGACCGCGTCGAGGAAGTAGCGGTCGTGCGAGACCACGATCAGGGTACCGTCATAGGCGCGGAGCGCGGCCTCCAGCGACTCGCGCGAGGCGATGTCCAGATGGTTCGTGGGCTCGTCGAGGAAGATGAGGTTGGGACCCGACCAGATGAGCCGCGCCAGACCGAGGCGCGTGCGCTCCCCACCGCTCAGCGTGCCCACCTTCCGGTGAACCTCGTCGCCGCGAAACAGGAACCCGCCGAGGAAGCTCCGCACCTCGACCTCGTCCGCGGTGGGCCTCAGGTCCCAGAGCGTGTCGAGGACCTTGGTCTCCGGCGCCAGGTCGGCGCCCTCCTGGTCCAGCCCCGCCTGCTTGACTCCGGCACCCCATTCCACCTCTCCGTCGCGCGGCGTGAGCTCCCCGCTCAGGACGCGCAGGAGCGTCGTCTTGCCCGCGCCGTTTCCCCCCACGATGCCCAGCCGGTCGCCGCGCATGAGATCCAGCGAGACCCCGCTGAAGAGGACGCGCGCCCCGTAGCCCATCGTGAGCCCCCGCGCCGCGATCACGTGCGAGCCGGAGCGTGAGGCGCGCAGGCGGTCGAACTTGGCGACCGCATGGGTCTCCCCCTTCGGGGCTTCCCGCATCGGCCCCTCGCGCTCGAGCCTTTTCCTCCTGCTCTGGGCCTGCTTCGTATTCTGGCCGGCGATGTTCCTCCGGATGAAATCCTCCTGCCGCTCGCGCTCGGCGAGATCCAGCGCGTAGCGCTTCGCTTCCTGCTCAAAGCGCAGCCGCTTCTTCCGCGCGAACTCGCTGTAGTTCCCGGCGTGCTGCTCCAGCCCGCCGTGCTCGATCTCCGCGATGGAGGTGCAGACGCGATCGAGGAGCGTCCGGTCGTGCGAGACGAGGATGAACGGCTCGCTCTGCCGCGCGAGGTAGTTCTCCAGCCACTCCGTGGCCGCCATGTCCAGATGGTTGGTGGGCTCATCGAGGAGGAAGAGATCCGGCGCCGAGAGAATGAGCCGCGCGATCGCGACGCGCCCCTTCTCCCCGCCACTCAGCGTCCGGAGCGGCTGCGTCCAGAGGGGGCGCCCCACGCCGAGACCCTCCAAGGTCTCCTCGACGCGGCTTTCGATGGAATGTCCGCCCATGCGCGCGAAGTGATCGTGCAGGTGCCCCAGCTCATGGGCCAGAGCGGTCATCTCCTCCTCGGAGGCGTCGCCGCTCTCGAGGAGCTGCGCGCGCACCGCCTCTTCCCGCTCCATGAGCTTCAGCAGATCGCGGAAGGCATCACGCGCGTACTCGAACGCAGTCTCCTCACCGTCGGGCTCGATCTGCTGGTCCAGCATCCCGAGCCGGATGTGCGGCAGGAGCGAGCAAGTGCCGCGCTCGGGCGCGATGGTGCCGGCAAGAATCCGGAGAAGTGTGGTCTTCCCCGTGCCGTTTCTGCCGACCAGCCCGACACGCGAGTCGTCTGCGGCGCGAAAGGAGAGATCCTCGAAGAGGGTCCGTGCGCCGAATCCGTGGGTCACTCGGTCGAGTCGGACCAGGATCATTTCGGCTTCTTCCCCGCCTCCTTCGGCGCCCTTTCGGTCTCGCGGCGCTTCATCTTCTCCGCATTCAGCTTCTTCAGCCGCTCCACCAGCTCGGCTTCCTGTCCGCGGGGAACGCCCTCCCAGTAGCGCGACTCCTGCATCTCCTCGGGAAGGTATCGCTGCCCCACGATCGCGTCCTCGTAGGCGTGCGCGTTCTCATAGTCTCTTCCATATCCCAGCCGCTTCATGAGGGGCGTGGGCGCGTTCCGGATATGGAGCGGCACGGGATACGGAGGCTTCTCCAGGGCATCCTTCGCCGCGCGCCCGTAGGCCAGGTAGATCGAGTTGCTCTTGGGCGCGAGCGCGAGGTAGACCACGAGCTGGGCGAGCGCGGTGTTCCCTTCGGGCATGCCGAGGAAGTGCACGGCGTCCTTCACCGCCACGGCGAGACGGAGCGCCTCGGAATCGGCCAGCCCCACGTCCTCCGAGGCGAACCGCATGAGACGCCGGGCCACGTAGAGCGGATCCTCGCCGGCCTCGAGCATCCGGGCCAGCCAGTACAGGCCCGCGTCGGGATCGCTTCCCCGCAGCGACTTATGCAAAGCCGAGATGATGTTGAAGTGCTCTTCCCCGGCCCGATCGTAGGGAAGCATCTTCCGCTGCGCCGCCTCGCGCACCTCGGTGTCGGTGACGGCGCGCGAGCGGGCTCCGGAGGCGATCATCGCGGCGCCTTCGAGGATGTTCAACGCGATCCGCGCATCCCCGCTCGAGAGCCTCGCGATCAACCGGAGTGTCTCTTCTGCAACCTCGGGTGGGTGCCCTCCCAGGCCGCGCTCCGGATCGGAGATCGCCCGGCGGAGGATCGCCACGATTGCGTCGTCCCCCAGCGCGGGAAGAACGATGACCTGCATGCGCGAGAGGAGCGCGTTGTTCACCTCGAAGGAGGGATTCTCGGTCGTGGCCCCCATGAGCACGATCGTGCCGTCCTCCACGTGAGGGAGGAAGGCATCTTGTTGCGCCTTGTTGAACCGGTGGATCTCGTCCACGAAGAGAAGCGTGGCCGTGCCGCGCGCCTTCTTCTCCAGTCGCGCGCGCTCGATGACCTCGCGCACCTCCTTCACCCCGGAGGTCACCGCGCTGAACGCGACGAAGTGGCTGCCGCTCTCCTGTGCGAGGAGACGCGCCAGGGTTGTTTTGCCTGAGCCGGGCGGACCCCAGAAGATGAGGGAAGGAAGCTCGCCGCGCGCGACGGCGCTCCGGAGGAGGCTCCCGGTCTTCACGAGCTCCTCCTGGCCCACGAACTCCTCGAACTTCTGAGGGCGCATGCGCTCGGCGAGCGGCGCGCGCCGTGCGCGGCGCTGCTTGTCTTCGGGAAAGAGATCGAGGGAATCGGCCATGGTCGCTCGCGCCGCTCAGGCGGGCTCGAACAGCTCCACCACGTTTCCGCACCCGTCCTCGGCCAGGATCTGCTTTCCCCCCGGACCGGAGACGATCTCGTTTCGAAAGGTTACTCCTTCTCCCTTCATCGCACGGACCCTGGATTCCAGATCCGTGACTTCCAGCACCACGCGATTCCAGCCCCCGGGACCGGGCTTCCGGCCGTCCGGCATGGGCCGCGCGGCGGAGCTTTCGGGCCCGCTGAGCCAGAGGGTCACGTCCCCGCGCGAGACCATCGCGAACGCCTTGCCCCAGCGCTCCGCGAGGGTGAATCCGAGCTTGGTCATGTAGAAAGCCATAGCCTTGTCCACGTCGTCGACCAGGTAGCGAACGGCGGCCATCTCAGGGCTCCGTGCGCTCCTCGGTGAACGGGACGTCGATCGCCCTGGAGCGATCCACGAGCGGCTTGGAATCGGGCTCGGGGCTGGAGCCGGGCTTCAGGGGAGGGCTGGAGGAGCGAAAGAGCTCCGCCAGAACCCGAGAGGTGAGGACCGCGAGGATGAACCGGAGTAGAAGTCGAAACATGGGGTGCGCGCCTCCCGGCGCGAGGCTTGGCGCTAGCGCGCCGCGTGGGCTCCGGTTCCAATCAGGGGGAGCGCCCGGGCGGTGAGCTCGGAGAGAGGAAGCTGGTTCAGCTCCGCCGTGGTCTTGTAGACCTCGATCCAGCGCTGGATCGTCTGGTCCTCGCGCTTCGCCGCGAAGAAGGTCCCCTTGTTCGTGAGGATGTCCCGCTCCAGAAAGGCCGGCATGGGATAGTGCGCGCGCTCGTGAATCGGGATGTGGTGCTCGAGGAGATAGCGGCGCTCCTCGATCTCCTCGGGCGGCATGGGCTCGTCCGCGTCGAAGGTCCGGAGCACCTGGTAGGCGCGAAGCGCCAGGAGCTCGTCCCAGACTTCGGGGCTCGCGATCCCGCGCGCGGGCGTACGGTGGTATTCGAAGTAGGGCTGGATCGTTTGACGCAGTCCCAGCTCCTCGCCCAGGATCAGGGAGAGGCGCGTCAGCCGGCTCAGTCCGCGGATCCCGTTCGTTTCCGGAACCGCGTTCGTGTCGGCGAACCAGTAGAGGAGCAGAAGGAAGTCGCCGCGCGTGAAGGGACCGGTGAGACGGATGGTAGACGGCGGGACTTCGGTGCTCACGATGCTCCTCCTCTAGGTGCCTGAACGGCGCTTCCCAGGCTGTTTTCCGGGCTCGCTACCGCCGAGCTTGCGAATCTCCACGTTTCCGTTCGTGGTCGCGAGGGTCAGTTTAACACCGCCGCCCTGGATGGTGCCGCGAACCGTCTTGGAGGTCATCAGACCCTCCCGCTCGACCGGGAACCCGATCGAGACGTGGCCGTTGGTGGTCACGGCTTCCACGGTGGCGCGGATGTCTTTCGGAAGATACGTTTCGACGTTCCCATTCGTGGTTTCCAGCTGGATGTACCCCGTCGGCGCAATTCGTCGAATCTCGGCGACCACGCTGCCGTTGGTCGTGCGAGCGAAGGCTTTGTTCGTCACGCCCGCCATCGAGATCTCGCCGTTCGTCGTGGCGAGCTTGATGACCCCGTTCATGTCCTTCACGCGCATGTCGCCGTTCGTGGTCGAGGCATCGAGCTGCCCGCTCACGCCCTGCGCGCGCACCTCGCCGTTGGCGGTCTCGAGCTTGAGGTCGGTCTCGCTGGGGACCTGCACGAGGTAATGGATCTGGAGCTGGGGGACCTTCCGCTTTAGGATCTCCCAGATACCGATCGTTTCGCGGCGGTTCGGAAACTTGCTCTCGATCACGATGCGGTCGCTGTGAACCTCCACATCGGCCTGGAGCTCCTTGATGAGCTCCTCCGCCTTGTCTCGATCCTGCGCCCGCACGACCCGCGTGACCTGGATCCGCACCTCGTGGCGCGGCCAGCCCTCGATCGTGATGTTCCCGTTCTTGTCGTCGATCTGAAGCTCGCCGCCGGGCTCGAACGGAATCAGGCGCTCGGTCACGCGCCGGACCTCGGTCGCCTTGGCGCTTCCTACGCCCGCCCCGGCTGTCGCCGCGGCGAGGAACAGCACGAGTGCCAGAATCCGGGATGGCTTCGTCATCGCGTACATGGGTGGAATCCCTCCTCGGCGCACGAACGTGGGCCCCGACTCCCTACGTCCATCCCGAGGGCCAGGTTTCCGTTACACGCTGAACCGGATATTCAGGATATCGCCGTCGCGGACTCTATAGTCTCGGCCCTCGGTGCGCAAGAGACCCTGCTCGCGGGCTTTGGCCATGGTTTGGGCCCGCGCGAGGTCGTCATACCCAATCACTTCCGCGCGGATGAATCCGCGCTCCAGGTCGCTGTGGATGGCGCCGGCGGCCTGAGGGGCCGTGGACCCGTCGCGGACCGTCCAGGCCCGGACTTCGTCCGGCCCCACGGTGAAAAAGGAGAGGAGCCCCAGAGCCTCGAAGCAGATCCGGATCATCTTCGTGAGGCCCGGCTCCTGGATTCCGAGGACGCTCATGAATTCCTTCGCCTCCGCCTCGGAGAGCGCCGCCAGCTCCGCCTCCGTCTTGGCGGAGAGTCCGATCGCGCGCACCTCCGGGAAACGCCTCGCGACCGGCCCGGTCACGCCCGCCTCTCCGGAAGCCATCTGGTCATCGCTCGCGTTCACGACGAAGATCCAGGGCCGGAGCGAGAAGAGCTGGAAGCCGCGGATGCTCCGTTCCTGTGCCGGGCTCAAGCCCGCCGCGCTCACCGGCTTCTCCGATTCGAGCGCCGCCTTGGCCAGCTTGAGCGCCTCGTACTCGTTTGGATCCTCGGGCTTCTTTCCCACCTTCACCGATTTCTCGATCCTCTCGAGACGCCGCTCCACCACCGCGAGATCCTCGAGCAGAAGCTCGCCCAGGAGCCACCCCGCGTCGCGCGCGGGGTCCACCGTCTCCATGACATGCGCCACGGAGGGATCCTCGAACGCGCGCACCACCAGCGCGTAGGCATCCACGTCACGGAGCGCCGTCAGGGCCGCCAGCGCCCCGCGCTCCCGCCCCGTCGTCTCCAACGCGGGCGCGTCCACGTAATCGACCTTGGCGGGCGTGAATTTCTTCGGCTGGTACATCGTCCCCAGGTGGTCCAGCCGGCGATCGGGCACCTGAACCGAGCCCAGATGCACCTTCTCACCGCGTGAGGAGGTGGCCTGCGCCTGCCCCCGCGTCAGCGCCTGGAACAGCGTGGTCTTTCCTGCCTGGGGCAACCCCAGAATTCCGATTTTCATGGGCACAGGCTATCATGGCAGGGACAGAGGAGGTGGTTTCCATGAGCGCCTGCTACTTTTGTCAGAAAACGATCGACGTGAAGCTGAGAATCGTCCGCGACTCGGAATGCCCTTCGTGCGGACGGGACCTGCATGCGTGCGTGCAGTGCCGGCATTTCGACCGGAATGCGCACAACATGTGCCGCGAGCCGCAGGCGGAATGGGTCACCGACCGCGACCGGCGGAATTTCTGCGAATACTTTTCGTTGAACCCGGCGCCCGGCAAGGGAGCCGCCGGAAAGGACCGCGCGTCCAACGCGCGAACGAAGCTCGACCAGCTCTTCAAGACCAAGGAGCCAGATTCCGAATGAAGCTCAACGTGCTCGTCTTCGGACCTCACCCCGACGATGCCGAGATCGGCTGCGGGGGCCTCCTGCTCAAGATGAAGGACCTGGGCTACGCGACCGGGATCGTGGACATGACGCGCGGGGACATGGGCTGGGGCACGCCGGAAGAGCGGGATGCGGAGTGCGTCGAGGCCGCCAAGATCTTGAAATTGGACGTCCGCGTGAACCTGGACATGGGAGACAACCGCATCGAGGACACCTTCGAGAATCGTTGCACGGTGGCGGCCGCGATCCGCAAGTACCGGCCCGAGATTCTGTTCGCTCCCTACTACGACCTGCCCATCGGCCGCGGCCTCGGACACAACGACCACTTCAAGACGGGCATCCTGGTCTCCCAGGCGTTCAATCTGGCCCACCTGGCGAAGGCGCCGGTCGAGGGAGAGCCCTTCCAGGCGAAGGCGCTCTACTACTATTTCATCCCGCCGGGAATGCGCCCCACGTTCACGGTCGACGTGAGCAAATACTTCGACAAGTGGATGGAGGCGCTCGCGGTACACAAGACGCAGTTCTACAATCCCGAGAAGCCGAGGCCCAAGACGCCGCTCCCCGAGGTCGGGGACTACATCGGGACGCTCTCGCAGACGCACGGCTGGCCGATCGGAGCGAAGCACGCGCAGTCCTTCCTCGCGACCTCGCCGCTCCGGATCAATGATCCCATGGAGCTGGTGAAGGAGATCAACACCCGACCCTAGTCCACGGAGGGCCCACATGCGGCGGTACCTGCTCGTGTTCGTGCTTGGAATGCTCGCGCCGTTGGTCGCGTTGATCGCGCTGGGACTGGCGGGACTTCTTCCCGTGCGCGCCACCGCGAGACCCCCGCGATTCGAGGCCGCGATTGCGGATCGCGCCCTCATGGCCCGGATCGCGCTCGATGCGCGGGGGCTCAAGAATCCCGTGCGGGCCGATGAGGCAACGCTCCTCGCGGGACTGAAGAGCTACCGCCAGGATTGCGCGGGGTGCCACGGCACCGCGGCCCGGCCCAGCACGTGGGGCGCGAGGAATTTCTATCCCAGGGTGCCGCAATTCGCGCAGGGGGGCGCCGACATGTCCGATGCCGAGATGTTCGTGGTGGTGAAGTACGGGATCCGCTACACCGGCATGGCCGGCTGGGAGGGGATGGCCTCGGACGAGGAGATCTGGAGGATGGTCACGTTCCTGAGCCACCTCCGCACACTACCGCCGGCGGTCGCGGGGGCCTGGCGGGTGCAGCCGTAGCCCTGTTTACCGCTTGGGCTTTCCTTTTCGATCGCTGAGGTACCGCTCCAGGTCCTCGGGATTGCGCAGCAGCACCTTCTCGGCGGGACCCGCGTAGCGCTCGCAATCCGCCGGGTCGTAGTCGCGGCAGATCTCGGGCCGCAGCTCGTAGTGGGTGCAGCGTCCCTCCACCAGCCACTCGCACGGCGTGTCGAACTGGATCAGCCAGTCCCCTTCGTAGTCGATCATGACCGAGACGTTCTTGTGCAGGAGATACCAGCGGATGTTCCCGAAATCCCTCTTGCTCCGGGGCGTGTCGATCTGGATCGAGACGTACCTGCAGCAGTGATCGCAGCCCTCGCACGGATTCCCCTCGGGAAGCGCGGTCCTTCCGTCGGGAAGGATGGCAAGGCCGATCGGCGGTCGAGGCGGCCGCAAAGGCCCTGTCCTCTCGCGATCGATCGGCGCGTGCGGGTTGGCGCTGTGGTGGCCCTGGCTCGCAGCGTCCGATTGCCTGCGGCCGGCCACGCCTGTGCGCCGCTCGGAGTCCCCATGGCCGTTCATCCGCTTCTTCTTCGGCATCCTTACCTTCCCTTGGCGGTGCCCACGAGCGCACCCTACACGGAACCATGCGGGAGCGTCTAGCGGCTGCCGATGGTCGCCTCGCGCTCGGCCTCTCGCCACTCCTGCATGATGACGACGAAACGCGCTCCGCCTTCGGAATGGTTCTCCGCGTGGATCCGTCCACGCATGCGCTCGAGGTAGGACTTCGCGACGAAGAGTCCCATGCCGAAGCCGCGCTCGCTCGTGTAGGGGCTGGGGCGCCCCTGCTCCAGCCGGTGGAAGATCCGCTCGCCCTGATCGGGTGCCAGGCCGGGGCCGTGATCGCGAACCATGAGCCGGTCCTCGTCCCCCTTCCGATCGATCGCGATCTCCACCGCCTGCCCGTCGGGTGAATAGCGCGTGGCGTTCTCGAGCAGATTGGTCACCACCTCGAGAAGCAGATCCCGGTAGCCGCTCACCGGGGTGAGATCGGGCGCGACGCTCAGCTCGAACCGGACGTTCCGCGACCTGGCGGCCGGAGTCGCCGCGGTCACCGCCTCGTGAACGAGCGGAAGAAGGTCGATCCGGACCAGCTCCCTGCCCCCGACCAGGCCGGGACGGCTGAGATCGCGAAGATTCTTCACCAGACGGTCCAGCTCGCTCGACGCGGCCTGGATGGCCTGAAGCTCGGCGAAATGCTGGGGCGAGGAGGTGTGCCCCATCCGCTCCAGCAACGTCTCGACCGTCCAGCGCACCACCGTGAGCGGCCGGCGCAGGTCATCTCCCAGAGTCGCGAAGAGATAGTCCTTGAGCCCCTCCAGCTCCGCCGCGTTCTCGCGAACGAAGGCTTCCTTCGCGGCGCGCTGCACCAGCTCGACGCGCTCGAGCGCCGCGGACGCCTCCCCGCGCACGGCGTGAAGCAATTTCAAATCCTCCTCGGTGAAGCGCTTCTCGGACCTTCTCTCGCCGAGGAGGAGCGCGCCGATGCAGCTCTCGTCCGCCACGATCGCCAGCGCCACCTGGAAGCCCTCGCGGCTGAGCGTGCTGGGAAAATCGGAGCTCTCGAGGTCCGGCCGGCTGGTGCTGTCCGCGGCCGCGAGGACGCGGCGCGGCGTCCCGCACGTCGCCACCGCGTCCAGCACGGAGTCGGGATCCGTGGACGCCAGGGCCCCGGCGGCGGTGAGGCCTTCCCCGCGGCGCGCGATCACCACCGCCCGCTCGAGCCGGAGCTGTTCCTCGAGGAAGGCGCGGCACAGCGAGGCGATCTCCTGCTGGCTAAGCGCCGCCCGCACGTGCTCCTGGAACGCGGCGAACGCTCTGGCATAGAGATATTGGGTCTTGAAGAAGCTCCGATCGACCCAGGTGCCGATCCACCGGCGCGCCGGCGTGTAGAGAAGCACCGGGAGCGCCAGAGCGAGGACCCGGAGCACGGCCGCGTAGCTGGGCACGCGCGACGTGATCCAGGGGACCAGGATCCCTCCGACGAGGACGTAGACGGCCGCGAGAAGTGCCGCCACCGTCCCGTAGATGACGCTCCTCCGGATGATGATGTCGACGTCGAAGCGGTAGCGGACCACGGCGAAGGTGACGGCGACCGGGATGCAGAGCTCGAAGAGATGGTCGATCTCGGGCGGCACCGGGACCGTCTGCCCCCAGAGCCGCGGCAGCGTGCGCAGGAACACGAGAGGCGCCACGCCGATCGCGATTCCCCAGAGGAGCCACTTCGTCTGCTCCCGCTCGCGGCTCAGCTCGAGCTTCCGGCCGCTTCGGTAGAGCGTGAGGCACCCCAGTCCTACGGAAATGACCAAGAACGCCTGCGCCAGGAGCCTCGGCAGAAGCGTCCCCTCCCACACGCCCGGACGGGGATCGGAGAAATACCGGAAGAGCGTCCCCACCTGCCAGACCGTGAGGAGCCCGGCCGCGATCCAGAGGCCGCGCATGAGCCTGGGCCTCCGCTCGAGGAGCTTCCGCGGACGTGGGAACGTCTGGCTCATGCGGAAGAAGAGCACCGGAAGTACCGTGAGACAGGCGATCCGGATCGCGGGAATGACCCAGTTCGTCCAGGACAGCGTGCGTGGGAAATACGAGCCGTGGATCATCGTCGCGACCCCGTACAGGAGCGCGCACAGATAGAGATCTCGGACCGGGCCCCGGTCCACGCGCGGCGCGAGCACCAGAAGGCTCAGCGCCAGGAAGACCAGGCCTTCGAGGAAGATCATCGCGAGATGAACCTTGGTGAGCGCGGGCTCGAGGTGGGCCCGGATCACACCGGCATCGGAGCGGATCTCGATGATGGAGCCGGCGGGGCGCGACTGCGCGATGTAGCTGAGCTCGGATGGAGAGGCGACGACCGCGGGACCGACGCGCGCCGGATAACGGATGGGATACGCAGAAACGCCGGCAGGCGGGGCTGAAAGGGACGGGAGCCCCTGCATTCCCCACAAGCCGAGGGCAAGACCCAGAACGGAAACCGCGAAATAGGGCCAGTGATGCCGCGGGGATTCGACCATCAGGCCTCCTCCGGTCGGATTTGCCGCAATGTAGTCGATCGGCGTGAGATTGACCAGCCCCTTCTGGGCCGAGAGGGTCGGTCGGGGTTATCCCGACTTGCCCGGGCTCGCCGTCTCCCTATAATCGCCGGATGTCTCGACCGTTGAGGTGCCCTTCGCTCCGGGTAGTGCTCCTGCTTGTCCTGATCCACCCCGCGATCGCGTCCCCCGAACCGTGGGTGACTCGGGACAGCCGAGCGTCCCCGCGCGGCCCGTGGCGAGGCGCGCTCTCCCGCGAGCTTCCCCAGCTCTACCGGGAGTTCAACGGCATCGATTTTGGCCATGCCCGCCTCGCCGCAACCCTGCTCCGAAGCAAGAGGACTCCGGCGGACGTGGAGAGTGCGCGGGTTCAGGTTCTGGGGTTCATCCGCCGCAAGCCCGCCGTGCCCCCGGACGAATCGCTGGTCGATCCCGTATTCGCGCGCCTGGCCTGGAAGGTGCAGCGCACGTTCGAGTGGACACACGCGTTCCATCGCAGCCTCTATGACCTCTTCGCCAGGGACCGCGTGACCGACAAGCGCGCCGCGTACAAGAGGCTGCTCGCGGGCTATCTCCAATCTCCCGACGCGATCACGGCCCGCCCGCTCGATCATCACGGCAGGCTCTGGGCGTTTCCCGAATCGAAGGCGTTTCGCGACAGCTTTCCAAAATTCAATTCGCAGATCTGGGCGTATCACTGGCTCCAGGGCGCGGCATACGACGTGCAGCTCCTCGGTCCCGCCGCGAAACAGCGGGAGCTCATGAAGGCGATCCTGAGCCAGTACCACGAGTATCTGGACCGGCCGCCGGTCGAGTGGCGGTTCATGCCGCTCATGCCGGAGGTGGCTCCCAGGTTCAGCGCGGAATACCCGGAAGCGGCCGCGATCTTCGACAATCTGCATATGCTGCACGACAACGTGGACGACATCCTGACGCGGCGCGATCTCTTCCCGACGCGGGCGAAGCAGCGGAACGCGATCCTGAAAGTTCGGCGGTTCTACCTCGCGCGAAATCACCAGCGGACCGGCCCCTACGCGGAATACGAGCTTTCCCCCGGCGAGCGCGGGCTGGACGCTCAGGGCGGGCACGCGAAGGAGATGCACGGGGAGATGGTCATGCACGGGTCCGGTGGAATCGATGCCGAGGAGCCCTTGGGGCCGCGTCCGCCGTCGGCCGATGACGTGCTGAAAGCGAGGAAGGAGTGAGGGGGCGCCTCT
>DASQAV010000053.1:0-6530 GCA_035635575.1 Candidatus Dormiibacterota bacterium
CTCCCGCTCCGCGAGGGTCTCGCCGATGCAGAGCAACGGCAGGAGCCCGGCGCGCAGCACGCCCTTCATCTTGCCGTGCACGGTGGCGTCGTTCTCGCAGAAGAGCCTTCTCCGCTCGGAATGTCCCACCAGCGCCAGCTCAGCCCCGCACTCGCGCGCCATCTCGGGCGAGACCTCTCCCGTGAAGGCGCCCTTGGGGTCGGCGTGGCAGTTCTGGACTCCGAGCTTCGGATCGTGCGGGCGGCGCTCCTGGGAGAGGGCGGCAAGGATTGTGAGCGGCGGGAAGACGACGGTGGTGAGGGAGGCTGCCACAAAGGCATGGTCACCCACGGCGCGAAGAAGGGCTTTCCCCTCCGCGAGACCGAGATTCATCTTCCAGTTTCCGGCGAGGATCCGGCTCATGGTGTTCCTTCAACCTGGCAAGCGCCGCGCATCAGCGCGCTGCCTTCGCCGTGGACTCGAGCGCCGCCACGCCGGGGAGGATGCGTCCTTCGAGAAACTCCAGAGACGCGCCGCCACCGGTGGAGAGATGACTGATCTGGTGTTCCACCCCGGCCTGGTGGATCGCGGCCAGGGAGTCGCCGCCACCCACGACGGTGAAGGCTCCGCGAGCCGTCGCTTGAGCCACGGCCTTGGCGGTGGCGATCGTCCCTTCCGCGTACGCGGGCACCTCGAAGATTCCCATCGGTCCGTTCCAGAACACCGTCCGGGATTCGACGAGCGCCTCCTGGATCGCCTCGATGGACCGGGGTCCGACATCCACGCCGATGAGCCCGGCGGGGATCCGGTCCACGGGAACCGCGTGCCCGGGATCGGCACCCCCGGTGTCGGCGGAGACGACGATGTCGCGAGGGAGCAGGAGCTTCTTCCCCGCGTCCGGTAAGGCCAGGATTTCCTTGGCGAGCGGAATCCGGTCCTCCTCGACGAGCGACTTGCCGGTCGAGAGCCCTTGGGCGCGGAGGAACGTGAAGGTCATTCCTCCGCCGACGATGAGCCGTTCCACCCGGGGAAGGAGATTCCGGAGCACGTCGATCTTCCCGGAGATCTTGGCGCCGCCGAGAATCGCGACGAAGGGACGCTTGGGATGGTGAAGGAGCGTGCCCAGGGCCTGGAGCTCGCGCTCCATCAGAAAGCCCGCGGCGCACTCCGTGAGGAACGCCGTGATGCCCACGGTGGAGGCGTGCGCGCGGTGCGCCGCCCCGAAGGCGTCGTTCACGTAGGCGTCGCCCAGGCGAGCGAGCTCGCGGCTGAATCCAGGGTCGTTCTGCTCCTCCCGAGGATCGAAGCGAAGGTTCTCGAGGAGGAGGATGCCGCCCGGAGCCAGCGCTTCCGCCTGCCGCTCGGCCTCCGGCCCGGCGATCGATTCCGCGAATCCAACGGCCGCCCGAAGACACCGCTCGAGGCGCTCCCGCACCGGCTTCAAGCTCTGCTTGGGATCGCGCTTGCCCTTGGGACGCCCGAGATGCGACGCGACCACGAGGCGCGCCCCCTTCTCGATCAGGTAGCGGAGGGTCGGGAGCGACGCGACGATGCGCGTGTCGTCCGCCACCGAGCCGTCCGGCCCCAGCGGCACGTTGAAGTCCACCCGCACGAACACACGCTTCCCCGCGACCTCGAGCAAGCGGAGCGTGCGGAGGCCCATGCGCCTAGGTTGTCTTTCCGAGGAGGAGGAGCGCGTCCACCATGCGGTTCGCGAATCCCCACTCGTTGTCGTACCAGGCGAACACCTTCACCATGCGGTCTCCCGAGACCATCGTGAGCAGCGAATCGAAGACCGCCGAGTGCGGATTCCCCACCACGTCCTGCGACACGATCGGATCCTCGCAGTACTGGAGAATGCCCCGCAGCGGTCCCGCCGCCGCATCCTTCATCGCGGCGTTGACGGAGGCGACCGTGACCGGTTTCTGGGTCACGGCGGTCACGTCGATCAACGAGCCGTCTGGCGATGGGACCCGGATGGAGATCCCATCCATCTTTCCCTGGAGCGAGGGAATCACGAGGCCGATCGCCTTCGCGGCCCCGGTGCTGGTCGGGATCATGGAGACGGCCGCGGCGCGCGCCCGGCGCAGGTCCTTGTGCGGCGCGTCGTGCACGCGCTGGTCGTTGGTGTACGCGTGGACCGTGGTCATGAGCCCGCGCTCGATCCCGAACGCCTGGTCCAGAACCGACAGCACGGGCGCCAGGCAGTTCGTGGTGCAGGAGGCGATCGAGACGATCTGGTGCTTCGCCGGGTCGAAGGACTTCTCGTTCACTCCGATGACGAAGGTCGCGTCGGCGCCCTTCGCCGGCGCGGAGACCAGCACGCGCTTCGCGCCGGCTGCCAGATGCACCGCCGCCTTGTCGCGCTCCGTGAACTTCCCGGTGCATTCCAGCACCACGTCCACGCCGAGATCCTTCCAGGGAAGGTTCACCGGATTCGCCTCGGAGAGGACGCGGACGGCGTGCGTTCCGACGCAGAGGCTGGAATCGCGCACGGCGAACCGCTCGGGCCAGACTCCGTGGATGGAATCGTAGGTGAGCAGGTACGCGAGGGTCGCGGCGTCCGTGATGTCGTTCACCGCGACGAAATCGATCTCCGCCTGCCGCTTCAACGCCGCCCGGAGCACCAGTCTTCCGATCCGGCCGAACCCATTGATCCCGACGCGCACGCCGATCCTCCCTCAGGTGGAAAACACTTTGGCCAGCTCGTAGAACTCGCGATCGACGGTCTTGGGCGCGCCCAGCGCCTCGGCGATCGGCACGTCGACGATCTTCATCCCGCGAATCGCCACCATGCGCCCGAATCCCCCGCGCTTCGCGAGATCCACCGCCGCGACGCCGAACCGGGTGGCGAGGAACCGGTCGTACGCGGTGGGCGTGCCGCCGCGCTGGATGTGTCCCAGCACGCTGTAGCGGCTTTCGAACCCCGTGCTCTGCTCGATCCGCTCGGCAAGGGTCGCTCCGATGCCGCCGAGCCGGACGTGTCCGAACGCGTCCCGGCGCTCGCTCTGCACCTGGACGGTGGAATCCCCGATATCACTCAAGCGGGCGCCCTCGGCCACCACGATGATACTGAAATTCTTTCCTCCCTCGTGCCGGCGCCGCACCACGCCGCAGACCTCCTCGACGGAGACCGGGTACTCCGGAATCAGGATCATGTCGGCGCCTCCCGCGACGCCCGACTCGAGCGCGATCCATCCGGCGTGCCGCCCCATGACCTCCACCACGATCACGCGATCGTGCGACTCGGCGGTCGTGTGGAGCCGGTCGATCGCCTCGGTCGCGATGGAGAGCGCGGTATCGAAGCCGAACGTGTAGTCGGTGCCGTTCACGTCGTTGTCGATCGTCTTCGGGATCCCGACCAGCTTCACCCCGGCCTCGTGGAGCTTCTTGGCCACGCCCAGCGTGTCCTCTCCGCCGATCACGGCCAGGATGTCGATGCCGCGCCCCGAAAGCTCCTGACGGATGCGCGCCTCACCGCCCGGCTCCTGGTAGGGATTCGTCCGCGACGTTCCGAGGATCGTGCCCCCCCTGGGAAGGATGCCCGATACCTTCTTCAGATCCAGATCTTCGACTTCGGACTGCAACAGTCCGCGCCAGCCGTGCCGGAATCCGACCACCGACCACCCGTAGGCCTTGATGGAGCGATGCACGACCGCGCGGATGACGGCGTTCAGGCCGGGGCAGTCGCCCCCACCGGTGAGCACGCCGATACGCATCGTCCAACCTCCGAGAGTGTCGAGTCAAACGGTTGTGAAAAGGTAACTTAGGGCCAGGGATGTTATGCGGGAGAGACGGAGGCTGTCAAGGCGAATCCTGGCATGGCGAAGCGCAGACGGGGGAGCGATGTCTCCCTGGCGAAATTTTTCTGTAGGATTTCGCGGGGAGACATCGCTCTCCCGTCCGTGTTTCGCCGCTACCGGACTCCGCTGACCGACGAATACCGCAGCGTGTACTCCCCGTACCCCTGCTCGTCCACGAAGACGAACTTCATCCCCGCGCTGATCTCGTTCATGCGGTGCCGTGGAATGAGCTCGTGGCCGCGCAGATGGTAGGTCCAGATCTCGAACGGCCGCGTGTCCACGACCCCCTGATCGGGCTTCGTGAGGAGATCCTTCGACGTCTTGGGAATCTGTCCGTCCACCACGACCCCCAGCGTCTTGTCCGATACCGGAAGCCGCTCGATCTGGATCTCGTCCGGCTCCCCGAACTGGATCCAGACCCTCCCACGGTCGCTGAACATCCCCCGCTCGAACACGCTGTAGTGGGCGTTCGCGTAGGCCACCCGCGCCTTGAAGTCACGGCGGAGCTCGTTCTCGGCGGTATCGGGCGTGGGATCGATGGCGCGCCAGACTTCCGCCAGCTTGGCCTCTTTCTCCCCGCGGGTCAGCTGGCGAAATGCGTACGCCTCGTCCTGCGTGAGGAGCGCTTGCGCGATGACCTCATACAGATCCGAGGCCTCGGGACGCCAGGAATCGGCGTCCCAGAGCACGTCGAATTCCGCCTGGCTCTGGGCGAGGGGACGGTCCGAATCCCCGAGGAGGTCGATGCGGAGGCGATAGTGCCCCGAGGGCAGGGCTCCCACGTCGGCGTAGACGGCGTGCGGCCACGCGGTGCCCTCGGTCACGCGCAGGGAGTCGATCGATTCCAGGAGCGTATCCGACTGCGCTCCGAGGATCATCGTCCGCACGCGGTAGGAGCGGCCCTCGGGAGGGGGTGGGAGATCGTAGAGCTCGTAGTACGCGGAGACCATGTCCTTGAAGTAGCCGTAGTACCCGCTGGGATGGGGCTGAACCTCGAAGGAGCCCTTGCCGAACGGGGTCTCGGCGGTTCGATCCTGCACGTTCCAGGCGAGCTCGATCCCACTGACGGCAGGGTTCTGGAACAGCCAATCGGACATGTCGATGTCTCCCCGCACTTCTCCTTGGCGCTTCTTGTTCTTCATCTGATAGACGAGCCCGCGCCGGGCGACGTTCATGTCCTCCACGGTGATCTTGTAGTGGTACTTCCCGCGCGGCGCGACGATCCCCAGCGTGTAGATCTCCCCCAGGAGCGAATCGATGGTGGCGGCCGCGTCCGTGGACTGGAGCCGCGCCTCGCGCTGCTGGTAGCCCGCGCGGCGCGCCTTGCCCGAGGTGAGCTCGACCGTGACGCGAACTCTCGCCTCGAAGCGGTTCTCGACGGGGAGAAACTTGACCTCGCGGTAGGGAATGCGGATGAAGAACTCGACGCGCGCGTCACCCGCGTCGTGCCGGTAGGGTACCGCGCTCGCGTGGTAGTGCAGCTCCCCCGCCGAGACGCCGGGCTCGCCTTGAGCCGTCGCCAGAGCCCCGGCCGCCGGTGAGGCGCCGAGCAGGACGACGATCGCGATCAGGAACCGAAGAGGCGCGCGGGAATGAGGGCGCCTCACGGCGCGTGGCTCCTAGAAGCTGATGTTCACCGAAACTCGGTGTGCTGCCGTGAGCAGCTTGAGGTCCTGATACGCGTAGTCCAGACGGGCGACAGAGGCCTTGCTCAGGGTCAGGGGGAACTTCACCCCCAGCCCCGCCGTCATCCCCTCGGTGTCGTAGTTGAACTTGTACCCGCCGCGGAGGAAGAGATAGTCGTGGAACGCATACTCCGCTCCCCAGTTCACCTTCTCCGAGTTGTCCGATGGATGGGTGAACTCGGCGGCCGTGATGAGCCGGCTGTCCCCGCGGTTGAGAACGTTCACCGATCCGCCCACGCGGAAGAAGGTCGGCATCTTCACCTTCTCGTTCAGGAAGGTCATGTCGCCTCCGATGTTCTGGATCGACATGCCGATCTTGGCTCCGAGGAGTCCGATGTCGTAGAGCGTCCCGAAATCGAAGGTGGTGGATTTTCCCTTCACGTCGGCGAGACCGGTCTGGACATAGTTCGCGGTGATCCCCGCGGAGAACTTGTCCGTGAGGGAGCGGGCGTAGGAGATGCCATACGCCCATTCGCCGGCATCGAAGGTCTCTCCCGTCCCCTCCGGGAGGTACGTCGTGCGGACGATGTCGCGGCTCATGGTGAGGGCGCGCACGTTCACCCCCAGCATGCCCGGAATCCACTTGATGTTGAACACATAGGCCGCCTGATCGAACAGGATTTCCGCGGGCCAGGACGTATGGTTGATGGTCACCGACTGGCCCGAGAGCCGCGCGATCCCGGCCGGATTCCAGTAGACCGCGGTCGCGTCGTCCGCCAGCGCGACGTAGGCATCCCCCATCGCGGCCGCGCGAGCACCGACGCCGATCTTCAGCGACTGGCCGCCGAGGGTCCCGACCTTTTCGAATATCTGCGCGCTTTCCGCGGTCAGCGGAAAGAGCAGGCAGACGGCAACGATCATCGCACGTATCACGGAATGCCTCCTCGATTCTCCCTTGAACGGTTGGGACGCACCGGCCGCTCTCATCGGATGATGATGAATCTGCCGACCTGCTTGCCCAGATCCGTGTCGACAGAGTAGAGGTAAATACCGCTCACGATCTTCTGCCCGTTCCTCGAGATGAGGTTCCAGGGCACCGACCCCTTGCCGCCCGTGACGGAAT
>DASQAV010000054.1:0-4179 GCA_035635575.1 Candidatus Dormiibacterota bacterium
CGCGGCGGATGAGGCTTCCTACTCGGTGATCCGGCCCGCGGGGACCACGGGACCCTCCCAGACCGAGATCGAAGCGATGCTGCCGGCTTGGCGCGATGGATGGCCGGCGCCGAGCGCCCTGGCGGCGACAGCGAGTCTCGAGAAGGAAGTGCTGCCCAACGGCGTGACGCTGCTCCTCCAAGAAGATCATTCCACGCCGGTCGTCGCGGTTTCCGCGGTGGCACGGGGAGGCCAGTGGATTGAGCCGGTAGGGCTGGCGGGAGTTTCCAACATGGCGGCCATGCTCCTTCGCCGCGGCGCGGGCTCCATGAACGCCCGCGAGATCTCCGAGCGGGCAGACGCTCTGGGCATGACGCTCGGCGCGGACGGGACGCCGGATTTCGCGGAAGTGGGCTGGCAGGCTCCGTCCAAGAATTTCGCGAAGGCCTGGGACATCTTTCGCGATGTCGTCACGCAGCCCACGTTCCCCTCGAGCGAGGTCGCAAAGGTTCGCGAGGACCTGATCCAGCGCGCGAAGAGCCTCGGCGACCGTCCCTTCGACTACACGAACGTCGCGTACCGGAAGACGCTGTACGCGCATTCCCCCTATCGCAATCCCGTGGCGGGAGACACCACGTCCCTGTCCAGGATCCAGACCGCGGACCTGCGCCGCGCGTACGAGACCATGTTCTCCGGGAAGAACCTCGTGATCGCCATCGTGGGCGACTTCGACGCGGCCCTGGCGCTCGAGACCGCGCGGCGTTCCCTGGCAAGGCTCCGTCCGGGGAAAGCCGTCGTCATGGAGGCTCAGCGCGACGAGGCGCCGGGGGAGAGCCGCATCGTTTTCGTGGACAAGGAACAGGAGCAGGTCACGTACAACACCGGATGGCCCACGTGCTCCATGCGTGACGCGCACTACGTGCCGCTCAAGCTCGCGGTGAATCTCATCGGAGACCGGCTCTTCTTCAAATACGTCTACGAGAAGGGCGTCGCCTACCGCTCCTGGTTCTACATGTCGGACCGGTTCGGCCAGATGTCGGCGCAGAACGAGATGGGCGTGACGCCGGCCAACTTCCCCATGGCGTCGGCGGGCGTTCTGGAGGACGTGGCGCTCGTGACCCGCCAAGGAATCACGAAGGCCGATCTTGCGGGAATCGTCTCGAAGACGCTCTCGCGGTATTACCTGGACGTTCAGGAGAACGCTTCGAGGGCGGGGCGCCTCGCCTTCTACGAGCTATCAGGGCTGGGCTACGAATACGCGGAGCGCTATCCGGAATTGCTGCGAAAGGTCACCGCGGAGCAACTCACGGCGGCGGCGCGTAAATACCTGGCGCAGGGAAAGTACACGCGCGTGGCGGTGGGGAAGGAAGAGGCGGCGGCCTCAGGAAAGACTAGTAGCGCCTCGCCTTCGCGGTAGCCAGGCCGCACCCCAGCCCGATGATCGCCGACAGCGGGAGCGCCTGGGGAATGGAGTGCGAAGGGAGTCCCGCCAGGACCCCGAGGCCAAGGCCCAGAAAGGCACCCCAGAGGGCGCCGCGCCAGAGAGGCGTCTGGCCCTTGTTGGCGTAGGCCGCCAGCACGCCGTTGATGATGCCCTGCGCGGATCGGCCGAGCAGGCTGGCCGAGACCGCCGGACCGGTCCACTCTCCGTGCACGTTGTAGAGGCCGTAGAGCGCCCCCAGGAAAAGCCCCGCCAACACCCCAGCCGTGACCTTTGTCATCGCCGCGCCCTCCCGTCCCCACGGCGCCTGAGCCCGTGACCGCGCGGCAGCGTAACCCCTCTGGTCCCAGCCGTCCAGCGTCCTCCCGGGCACGCCGCCGCGCCACGAATCGTCTCTAGATACCGCCAGGGCATGACGATAGGTCGTGGAGCGAATCCGGCTCCAGTCCAGGGAGGGCTCATCACAGTGGGACCAGTACGATCGAGCATGCCTTCGCTTTCACCGTCCGCGAGCATTTCGGGGCTGGGCGAAGCGCTGCGCGAGCACTTCGACCGCTCGCCCGTCGGGATTCTCCTCCTCGGAAACGACCGGCGGATCATCGCCGCGAACGAGGCGCTGGCCAAGCTCTCGGGAATCGCGGCCGTCATCCTCCCCGGCTCCCATCTCAGCCGGTTCCTCTGGTCGGAGGAGGCCGGGGATCTCGAGGACCGCATCTTCCAGGAAGTGGAGCGCGACACGCGCTGGCTCGGAGAGGTGGACTTCCGTTCCTCCCTGGGAGATTCCAGTCCCATGACGGTGGCGGTCGCGAGGATTCCGGACCCCGCCGGCGCGATCGTGCGCTACATCGCGACGATCGTGGAGATGGGCCAGCAGCGCTGGATCGAGGCGGAGTCCTTCCGGCGCGCCCAGGAGCTTGCCGCGTTCGCCGCGATCGCGGTGGCCACCGGAAGCAGCCACGATCCCCAGGAAATGCTGGGCGCCGTGGCCCGCCAGGTGGTGGAAGGCCTGGGGATGGACGCGTGCTGGATCCAGCGCTACGACTCGGGCGAATCCGCGCTCCAGCTCGTGGGCGAGTCGAGCTACCTCAATCCCTCGATCAAGCTCTCGCCGCGCATGATCCCCGACGCCATCAATCCCGCCGTGATCCGCGCGATGCAGACGCGGGAGCTGGTCGCGGAATCGGAGCTCCTGGACCGGAGCATCGCCACGGTGGTCCACATGCCGCTCCTGGCGCGCGAGGACGTGGTGGGCGTGATCTCGATCCTGAGCATCGCCGGGGAAAAGCTCTCGGCTCGCGAGTCGGATCTTTTGCGGGCGGTGAGCTACCAGATCGGCACCGCCGTGCAGAACGCCAAGCTGGTGGAGTTCGTGCGGCGTCACGAGAGCGAGCTTCAGACGAAGAACGATCAGCTGGAAAAGCTGGTGGAGCGCCTGCGCGCCGCGGACCGGATGAAGAGCGAGTTCCTCGCGAACACCTCGCACGAGCTTCGAACGCCGCTCAACTCGATCATCGGCTTCCTGAACCTGATCATCGACGGACTCTGTGTGGACGAGGCGGAGCGGATCGAGCTCCTCCGCCACGCACTCGGCTCGAGCCGCCACCTGCTCAACCTCATCAACGACGTCCTGGACCTGTCGCGGATCGAGGCGGGGCGGCTGGAAGTCGAGATGGAAGAGGTGAAGCTGCAGCCCGTTCTCTCCGAAGTGTTCGGGAGCCTGGAGCCTCAGGCACGGGAAAAGGGGCTGGAGCTGCGCACCTCCGATGTCAGCGGGGACCTCAAACTGCAAGTGGACACGGCGCGCCTGCGGCAGATCCTCGTGAACGTGATCGGGAACGCGATCAAGTTCACGAACGTGGGCTCCGTCACGGTCACGGTGGACGCGCCCGCGGGATCTCCGTACGTGGACATCGTGGTGCGCGACACGGGTATCGGAATTCCGGTGCACCGGCGCGAATTTCTCTTCCAGAAGTTTTCCCAGGCTGACGCGTCGATGACGCGCAGATTTGGCGGCAGCGGCCTGGGTCTCGTGATCGTGAAGGAGCTGGTGGAGATGATGGGAGGGACGGTGGCCGTCGATAGTCCCGGCGAGGGGATGGGCACCACCGTGACCATCTCGATCGTTCGAGGGCGTTCTACGGAATCGTAGTCTCGACGACGAGCAGCGTGCCTCGCTTGAAGCGGATCCAGGCCGGCGTCGCGTCCACCACGTTCGAGATGGAATCCTGGAATCCCAGATCCATCGTGCGATTCTCCAGCGCGTAGCGCAGGTGCACCGTGGTCACGCCCGGAACCGGCGCCCCGATCGCGAAGAATGAAATGACGGTGCCGGTGTGGCACTCCAGCTTCACGTCCTTGCTCGCGGCGTACGCCCGCCCGAATCCCGACTCGACCACGATGCGCACCCGATGCAGATACCGCCGCATGAGTCCGACGTGCTCCATCTCGTGATCCAGCCTGCCCGAGGAAGCCCCCAGAAGCGTGATCTCCTGGAAGCGGCCTTTCGAGAGCACGTACTCGATCGCCTTCTCCGTGTCGGTCCGGTCCTCGCCCGCGTCGCGGATCTGGGGCACGTCCGCGAAGTGCTCGAGGGTCTCCGGCGTGACGGAATCGAAGTCCCCGATGATCGCCGCGGGGCGCACGCCCAGCGCGCGCGCTGCGTTCGCGCCTCCGTCCGCGCAGATGAAGAGGGTGGAGCTTCCGATCGCACGCTGGAGCACCTCGTGCGGGGGAGGAGCTCCGTTCGCGAGAATCACGGC
>DASQAV010000055.1:0-59964 GCA_035635575.1 Candidatus Dormiibacterota bacterium
CGATCGGGTGCCGGCGTCCACTCGGTCTCGGCGTCGATCGATTCGGAGACCTTGCGCGCGAGCCCCCGCGCCTCCTCCAGTGTCGCGGCACTCGCCTTCTTGTCGGCGCGGAGCTTCTTCCGATACTCGTCGATCTGGCTCTCGAGTGTCCGAAGAAGGTCGCGCCTCGCGGCCAGCTCCGCCTGCTTCCGCTCCCGCTTCTCCGACTCCAGGCGCGTAAGCGCCGTCCGGAGCTCCCCTTCGCGCTGGGCCAGCCTCATCCGCGTCTCGGTCAGCTGCTCGCGCTCGCGCGCGACCTCGTTCTTGAGCGTGCCCAGCTCCTCGATGAGCGCCCCGAGATCCCGCTCCCCCTGAGGCAGGAGGTCCCGGGCCCGGGCGAGCACCTCGCGATTCATTCCGAAGCGCTCCGCGACTTGCAAGGCTCGGCTCCGGCCGGGAACGCCGACGAGCAGCGTAAATTTGGGCTTCAGGGTCTCCTCGTCGAACGCCATCGAGGCGTTCCTGGCGCCGGACGCTTCCGAGGCGAAGGCCTTGAGCGCGCCGTGATGCGTGGTCGCGACACAGAGCGTGCGCCGGTCCAGGAGCCGCTCGAGAATCGCCTGGCCCAGGGCAGCGCCTTCCGTGGGATCCGTTCCCGAGCCCAGCTCGTCCAGGAGCACGAGGCTCAGGGGCGTCGCGGTCGAGATCGCCTCGGAGACACGGCGCAGGTGCGATAGGAAGGTGCTCACGTCCTCCATCAGGGACTGCTCGTCGCCGATGTCGCATACCACGTGATCGAACCAGGGGATGCTCGTCCCCTCGGCCGCGGGCACCGGAAGCCCCGCCATCGCGAGAAGCGCGGTGAGCCCCGTGGTCTTGATGGCCACCGTCTTCCCTCCCATGTTGGGCCCCGTCACGAGCAGGAGCGGTTGTTCCGCATCCAGCTCGAGATCGAGCGGCACCGGCGCATGCGGCATCTCGCCGCGCGCGTGCCGCTCGACCAGGATCGGATGACGCGCGCCGCGGAGCACGAGCGAGCGCTCCTCGGTGAGCCTGGGCAAGGATCCCTGGACCGCCTGCGCCCAGGACGCCACGGCCTCTGCCGCGTCCAGCCGAGCCAGGCAGTCGAGATCCCGCGCCAGCGGCCCGCGGTCGCGCCGCAGCAGGCCGCTCAGCTCGCGCAGGATGCGGTTCACCTCGCGGATCTCGTCCATGAAGAGATCCGACAGCTCTGTGTTCGCCTCCGTCGCCTCGCGCGGCTCCAGGAAGACCGTCGCGCCGCTTCCGGAATAGCCCAGCGCCACTCCCGGGACTTCGCGCCGGTGCGACGCGGGAACCGCGATCGCGTAACGGCCATCGCGCAGCGTCACGAACGTCTCGGGAATCCCCAGCCCGCGCGACATCGCCTCGAGCTTCTGCGCCAGCCGCTCGCGCAGGACCTGGATCGAGCGCCGGATTCGCGCCAGGTCCGGGCTCGCCTCGTCCCGCACCTCGCCCGAAGGCTCGAGTGCCTGCCCCAGGTCCCGATGGACCGACGGCAGGGGCTCCACGTCTTGCAGCAGGCGCAAGAGTCCCGGCGTCTCGCTCCGGATCTTCCGCGTCCACGCATGCGCCGCCGCTGCCTGATCGAGCAGCAGACGGAACTGCCACAGCTCCTCGCCCGAGAGCACCGCTCCCTCGGTCTCGAGCTGCTCGAGGAGCGCCCTCACGTCGGGCGGCGACGCGGGAGGCGCCTCCTCGGACGTCCCGAGAAGAGAGATCACGTCGCGGTAGAGCTCCTGCGCCGAGCGCGCGTCGTCGAGGCGCGCGTAACCCTGGATCGCGAGCACACGATCGCGCCCCGGAGCGGAACGCGTCCGCCCCGCAATCGTCGCAATGACGGCGGGGAATTCGAGAACTTGATGCGCGTGGTTCGGAGCGCCGGAGCGTTCAGGAGAGATCGGGTACCCCTGCAGGCCTAAAGCGTTCGGATACGGGTCTCTGGGTTTTGATGATGATTGTCGCGTCGGGTCCAAGCGGGTGAGCGGGAGATCTGGCCGAAAGCGGCTCGACCGGGGGACGGTCCTTTTGGACCGCGCACCCGGTCAACGTTCCCCGCTCTGGTGGCCGATGTCCGGAGAAGACCTCTATTCCGCCTTCATCCGAGCCATCATCTTTCTCTTCGCGGCGTTCAGCTTTCGCTTACGCCGCTCGCTCGGTTTTTCGAAGTGCTGATGACGTCGCAAATCGGCGAGAACTCCTGCCTTCTCACACTTCTTCTTGAACCGGCGAAGGGCACTCTCGAAGGATTCACCTTCCTTTACCCTGATGCCGGGCATCCTATGAATCGCCTCCTAACCCTGGTTTGGGGTCCGCTGAAGCCCTCCGTATACCGCCTCTAGGGCAGCATCCGCCTAACACTAATCAAGATACCCCGCAAGAGCCTTTCTGTCAATGAGGAGGTAACTCGCTTGATTGCAAGATGTTCCTGACCACGCTGATCAGCGCTATGGAGGCGGTTTCTGTAGTTAACCTGCTGAGTCCCAAGGAGATAGGCTGAAAGCCCTGGCCCCGCAGAAAATCGTGTTCCTCCGGAGTGAACCCACCGGGAGGTCCAACGGCAAGGGAGATAGCGCCTTGTGCGGTTCCGACGCTTCCGACCCCCGCGACCGGCCCATCTGGATTGGCCACCAGGCGGGTCCCTTCCGCGCCTGCCGCCACCGCCTGATCGAGGGAAGACGAGGAGCGCAGGGCCGGAAGGCGGGTTCGCCTGGACTGCTTGAGGCCCGCGCGCGCGATCCGTTCCAGGCGGGCGAGCCTCTGCTCCCCGAGCACGATAGGGGCGCTCCGCTCGCACGGGACGAAGTCGAAGAGGCTCACGCCCAGTGGCACCCCGTGCTCCACGATCTGCTCCACCGGTCCCCAGTCGGGCATCCCCACGATGATCTCGAAGGGCCGCCCGAGCTCGCCCGCGTCCCGGGCGCGGTCCAGGATCTTGCCGATGACCGCGCGGCGCTCCACGGATCGGACGGAGCAGCGGTAGAGGTTCCCCTGGCCGTCGATCGCCTCGAACGGAGTCCCCTCTCGCGCGCGATGCACGCGAAGAAGGTGATGCGATTCCGTGGCACTCAGCGTGAGGTGGTCGGAGGCCACCGATTCCGGATCCACCCAGAAGGGCGTGTCCGGGAGCCGATGCTTCTCCAACTCAGCCGATCCGGTCGGGACGGTGCGGCGGAGAGACCTTGGACTCGGGGAGCGGTTCCAGCTCGGTGAAGAGCGCCTTGGCGCGATCGCCGAGCTTGGTGGGCGTATGGATGACGACGCGGACGAGGAGATCCCCCGTACCCGATCGCTGCAGGCTCTTCAGCCCCTTGCCGCGAAGGCGGAGGACCTGGCCCGACTGGATTCCTTGAGGGATGGTGACCTTGGCGCGGCCTCCCAGCGTGGGCACCTCGACCTTTCCGCCGAGCGCCGCGCGCGAGAAGCTGATGGGAAGCTCCGTGATGAGATCCTCCCCCTCGCGAGCGAAGATGGGGTGCGGGATCTCCTCGATGTGCGCGATCAGATCTCCGGGCGGGCCGCCCCGTACGCCGGCGTCCCCCATGCCGCGGAGCGGGATGTAGTTCCCCTCCATCACGCCGGGCGGCACGCGGATCGAGATCTCTTCCTGGACGCGGACGCGTCCCTCCCCCGAGCACTTGGGGCACGGCTGCTCGATGATCGTGCCCTCACCGTGACAGCGCTCGCACGTGGTCACGCTGATCATCTGGCCGAAGACGGAGCGCTGCACGGAGCGAACCTGCCCCGATCCGCCACACTGGGGGCAGGTCTTGGTGGTGCTGCCGGGTTTCGCCCCCGAGCCCTTGCACTCGGAGCACGGCACCATGCGGCGGATCTTGATGACCTTCTCGGCGCCGTTCGCGATCTCCTCGAGGCTCAGGGGTAGCCGGATCTCGAGATTGCGCCCGCGGCGCTCGTTGCGGCCCGCGCGCCGCCCGCCCTGCGTCTCGAAGACGTCCCCCATGCCGCCGAAATCGCGCATGAAGGCGCGGAGCGCATCGGAAAGATCGAAGCCCTCGGCCTCGAACCCTCCGCCGCCTCCCGCGGCCGGCCCCGCGTTATGGCCGAAGCGGTCGTACTTCGCGCGCTTCTCCGGATCGTGGAGCACCTCGTAGGCCTCCGCGACCTCCTTGAAGCTCTCTTCCGCCTTCTTGTCCCCGGGATTTCGGTCCGGGTGATATTTCATCGCGAGCTGCCGGTAGGCCTTCTTCAGCTCGTCCTCGGTTGCCGTACGAGGAACGCCAAGAATCTCGTAATAGTCCCGCGTGGTGGTCAGTTGTCGGTCTCCTCGGCGCCCCGCGCCACGTTCCCCTTCTCCAACGCCGTGGATTCACCGGAGCCTTGCCGCGGGGCCGCGACGACGACGTTCGCGTGCCGCAGCACGCGTCCCCGGAATCGATATCCCGGAAGCACCACCTCGAGTACCGTCCCGGGCGGCTCGTCCTCGCTGGGCTGCTGCGCCACGGCCTCGTGGAGCTCGGGATCGAAGGGAGCGCCCTTGGCGTCGATGGGTTCGAGCCCCTCCTTCCCCAGCGTTTGCCAGAGACGCTCCCGGATCATCATGAGCCCGGAGTAGAAGGGGTCTCCCTCACGCCCCTTCGCGGCGAGCAGCGCGCGATCGATGTCGTCGAGAACCGGGAGGATGCTCCGGACCAGAGACTCCTGCGCGAGCTGCGCCAAGGTCTCCATGTCCTGCTTCCGGCGGCGATTGACGTTCGTCAGCTCGGCGACGGCCCGGAGCAGCTCGTCCTCGCGCGCGCGAGCGCGCTCGAGATCGGCCGTGAGCTGGGAGGGATCTTTCGTTTCTGTTTCCAGCGCCGGCTCCGTGGGGGCCGATGCCTCGTCCTCGTAGTCTTTCTTACGCGTCATGGCAACTCCGTGAGCCTCTGTCCGACGTAGGAAACGAGCGAAAGGAGCTTCGGGTAGGGCATGCGCACGGGGCCCAGCACGCCGAGCGAACCGCGGAAGCGGGTCGATGCGATTCCCGTGCCCACGAGCGAGCACTCCCTCATGGCGCCTTCTCCCAGCTCCCGGCCGATGGTGACACGCGCGCCGCCGGACTCCGAGAAGGAGTCGAGCGCCCGCGTGAGCGGCTCGGGCTCCGCGAGCAACGTGACCAGCGCGCGGAGACGGTCCGCCGTCTGGAATTCCGGCTGAGCCGCGATGTTCTCGGCTCCTCCGATGCGAACCCCGGACGGCTCTTCACCCCAGGGCCGCACCGCGACCACGGCCAGCTGGCCCGAGCTCTTCGCCAGCACGCGAGCGACGAGCCTCTGCATCTCGTCCAGCGTGACCGCGCTCCCGGCGAGCGCCCTGTTGAGTATGCGCCTCTGCGCCGGTGCGATGGGCTCGGGCTTCATGAGCGTGTCCACGTAATAGCGATAGCCGCGCTCGGTGGGAACCCGTCCCGCCGAGGTGTGCGGGTGATCCAGGAGCCCCTCCTCCTCGAGTCGCTTCATGGCGCTCCGGATCGTCGCGGGTGAGATGCTCAGGTGGTAGGCCATCCGGACGTACTGGGAGCCAACGGGCTCCGCCCTCATGACGTGGCTTTCCACCACGAACTTGAGGATCCGGCGATGCCGCTCATTGAGATGGGGTCGGGGCATTGGGGGTTCGTTGGTTGGCACTCGGACATCGCAAGTGCCAACCCGGAAACGCTACCAGCGGCAGCCGCGGGGTGTCAAGCGGCGCCGGCGGGAGCTGCCCTCGAGCCGGGGCTAGGCGCTCCTCGCCAGAAGCTCCGCGGCGAGGTCGTGCGCGAGGAAGAGCCCGCGATCGGTCGGACGGACGCGTCCCCGCGGCCGGAGCGCGAGCGCTCCACCGTCCCGCCCCCACGCGCTCCACGCGGCCACCTGCTCGGGCGCGAAGAGCTGCAGATGCCGGCTCACGCGAAGGCCGCGCGAGCGGCGCAGGGATAGAAAGACCTCTTCCTCTTCGGCCTCGCGGCGCGAAAGCGGGTGGACGTTCTCCCGCGGCAGCTCGCCTGACTCCACGCGCTGAAACCACCGCTCGATGGACGGGTCGTTTCCCCACCGGGCGCTTCCGTCGAAGGAGTGCGCGCCGGGGCCAAGCCCCAGATACGGGCGGCGCATCCAGTAGCCCTCGTTGTGCCGCGAATGAAAGCCCGGAAGCGCGAAGTTCGAGACCTCGTAGTGGCGATAGCCTGCCTGGGAGAGCGTCGAGACCAGATCCTCGTACCGCGCGAGCACGTCCTCCTCGCCGGGAACCGTGACCGAGCCGCGCGCCACCTTGGCGTGGAGCGGGGTGCCCTCCTCGATCTGCAAGGGATACGCGGACAGGTGCGGAACCCCGAGCGCCACGAAGCGCTCGAGCCCGGAATGGAATCCCTCCGCGGTCTCGCCGGCCACTCCGTACATGAGGTCCACGGAGAGGTTCCGGAATCCCGCATGCCGGGCGAGCGACACCGCCTCGAGGGCCCCCTGCGCCGTGTGAATGCGGCCGAGCGCCTTGAGGACCTGGGGCTCGAGCGACTGCACGCCGAGGCTCAGGCGGCTCACACCGCCTTCGACCAATACCGCGAGCTTCTCCGGGCTCAGCCCTTCCGGGTTCGCCTCGACCGTGAATTCCCGTACGCGCGAGAGGTCCCATGCCCCCGAAATCCAGTGCAGGAAGGTCGTGAGCGCCTCCGCGTCGAGCGCGGTCGGCGTCCCGCCTCCCACGTAGATCGTGCGCGGGCGGGTCCACCGCCGGCCCTCCGCGGCGCGGGCCAGATCCCACTCGCGCTCGAGGGCTTGGAGCAGGCGCCCGGGCTCCGCCCGGTGGAGCGGCGACTTCACGAAGTCGCAATAGGGGCAGAGGCTCCGGCAGTACGGGAGATGAATGTAGAGGCCGTATTCCATGATCAGCGGATCGGGCGGAAGAGCCGGTTCAGACGGGGCATGTTCCGCTCCGCGTCCCAGGACCAGTAGATGATCATCGCCTTCCCCTTCACGAGACTCAGCGAGAGCGGGCCCCAGAAGCGGCTGTCGTGACTGTTGTCGCGATTGTCCCCCATCATGAAGATGTGTCCTTTCGGAACGACGACCGGGCCGAAGTTGTCGCGCGCGCTGATCGTGGCGGGCAGGACCTTGTCGTCCGAATGGATCACGTAGGGCTCCACCTGGGGCTGATCGTCGACGTAGAGCACCTTGTCCTTGATCCGCACGGTCTGCCCTTCCACCGCGACGCAGCGCTTGATGAAGTCGCGGCTGGGATCGTCGGGATAGCGGAACACGATCACATCCAGGCGGCGCGGCGGATGGATCGCCGGAAACCGGTAATAGATGATCCGATGGCCCGCGGCACCGATGTCGATCTCCGAGCCGTACACGAGCTTGTTCACGAAGAGAAAGTCCCCGACCAGGAGCGTGTTCTCCATGGATCCGGTCGGGATCCGGAACGCCTGGACGACCAGGCCGCGGATGACCACCGTGAGCAGAATCGCGAGGACGATTGCCTCGACGTATTCCCGGACGGTGGATTTGGTTCGTGCGGCCCGTCTCGGCCCGCTCCCTGCCGCGATGCGTGCGCCTTCCATGTCGTCGCCTCCCAAAGCGGTCACCGATCCACGCGGAGGACCGCGAGAAACGCTTCTTGCGGAATCCGGACTGTTCCCACCTGCTTCATACGCTTCTTGCCCTCTTTCTGTTTCTCGAGGAGCTTCCGTTTGCGCGTGATGTCCCCTCCGTAACACTTCGCCAGCACGTTCTTCCGCATGGCCGGGATCGTCTCCCGCGCGATGACCTGGTTTCCGATGGTCGCCTGCACCGCGATCGGGAACATCTGGCGCGGGATCAGCTCTTTCAGCTTCTCCGCCACGTTGCGGCCCCACTCGTAGGCCTTCTCGCGATGCACGATGACCGAGAGGGCGTCCACCGGCTCGCTGTTCAGGAGCAGGTCCATGCGCACCAGGTCCGCCGGCTTCATGCTGGAGAACTCGTAGTCCAGCGAGGCGTAGCCGCGGCTGATCGACTTCAGGCGGTCGTAGAAGTCGAGCACGATCTCCGCCAGCGGAAGCTCGTAGGTGATGTGCGCGCGCGCCTCGTCGGGATACTCGATTCCCATGAAGATGCCCCGGCGGTCCTGCGCGAGCTTCATGATGTTCCCGACGTACTCGACGGGAACCACGACCTGGGCCCGCACGAAGGGCTCCTCGATCTGCTCGATCAGGTTCGCGGGAGGGAGGAGCGCCGGGTTCTCCACCAGAAGGACCTCGCCGCTCAGCCGGGTCACGCGGTACTCCACGCTCGGCACGGTCGCGATCAGGTTGACGCCGTACTCACGCGTGAGCCGCTCCTGGATGATCTCCATGTGCAGGAGCCCCAGGAAGCCGCACCGGAATCCAAAGCCCAGCGCGAGCGAAGTCTCGGGCTCGAACGTGAGCGAAGCGTCGTTCAGCTGGAGCTTCGAGAGCGATTCCTTGAGGGACTCGTAACTCTCGGCCTCGATGGGATAGAGACCCGAGAAGACCATCGGCTTCACGGGACGGTAGCCGGGCAGCGCCTCCGCATCCAGGTCGCTCGCCTCGGTGATCGTGTCCCCCACCTTCGCGTCCGCAACCACCTTGATGTTCGCGATGACGTAGCCCACGTCCCCCGCCCAGAGCTCCTCGCGAGGCTCGAGCCCCAGCCGGAGTGCCCCCACTTCCAGGACTTCGTAGGTCTTCCCGGTGGAGTGAAAGCGGACCGTGGCCCCGGCGCGGATCACGCCGCGCACGATGCGCACGTACACGATCACGCCGCGGAACTGGTCGAAGACCGAATCGAAGATCAGCGCCTGGAGCGGGTGCTGACTCTCATCCGGGGGCGGCGGGACGGCGCGGATCACCGCCTCGAGCACTTCCTCGACGTTGATTCCCTCCTTCGCCGAGACGCGGATCACGTCCTCCGGCTCCACGTGGAGGAGGTGCGCGATCTCGAGCGAGACATCGTCGGGATGCGCGGCGGGGAGATCGATCTTGTTCAGCACGGGGACGATCGTCAGCTTCTGATCCAGCGCCAGGAAGAGGTTCGAGAGCGTCTGGGCCTCGATGCCCTGCGAAGCATCCACGACCAGGATCGCGCCCTCGCAGGCGGCGAGGCTTCGCGAGACCTCGTAGGTGAAGTCGACGTGGCCCGGGGTGTCGATGAGGTTGAGCTGATAGGTCTGCCCATCGCGCGCGCGGTACTGCATCGCGATGGCGTGCGACTTGATCGTGATCCCCTTCTCGCGCTCCAGGTCCATGTTGTCCAGGACCTGCTCCTTCATCTTGCCGCGTGGGATCGTGCCGGTGATCTCGAGCAGGCGGTCGGCCAGCGTGGACTTGCCGTGATCGATGTGCGCGATGATGCAGAAGTTCCGAACCTGGGAGCGTGGAATCATGGCGCCGGGCTAGAAGCGGGTCCGGACGGCGAGCGTGAGGCGGGGCCCTTCCCCCAGGTCCAGGGCCGACTCGGGCGGTCCGAAGTCGGCTTCGAAGGACGCGAGGTGCGCGTCCACGTAGGCGTCCACCATGTTGACCAGATGGGCCGCGAGCCCCCACCAGATCCAGTTGATCTTCCTGTTCCGGTGCGTCTCGACGTCGAGCTGCGCCGCGTAGTATTCCGGGTCCCCGGGGGCGAAACCCGCCTGCTGGACCGCGTTCAGATGGTCGACCGCGTCGTTCTCTCTCTGGAGCTCCTTCCAGGCGCTCCATCCCAGGAACCCCTCGCCCGCGACGACCATGCCGGCCTTCAGATACTTGTGGTTGTACACCTGGCCCCACCCGGGCACCGCTGCCGAGCGCAGCATCACCAAGAAGGGGCGCGAGCGGTGGATGGAATCCGCGCGCGCGGGCTTCGCCGCGGGCACGGGCGTGGGCGCCTGCGCGGCCGCGGTCTTCGAGGCAGGCGCGGGCATCGGCCCCTGCGTCTGCGCGCGCGCGGGAACGCTTCCCCAGAGCAGGGCCACGATGGCGATCACGAGGGCGGTGCTACTCCCTCGTGAAGGCGTGCGCGATGGCCAGAAAGAGAAGGAGAATTCCACCGAATCCATAGACTCCGATCACGACTCCGTGCGTGAAATCATGCCCCAGGGACGAATTCGCCAACAGATATTGGAGCCCTTCCCCGAGCGCGATCACCAGCACGATCAGGATCACGAAGGACCATTTCCGCGCCAGCGCGACGATGACGATCGCCGCCAGGAACCCGATAACGCGCGGATCGCTCCAATCGAACGAAACCAGCGAATGCAGGAACCCGTGCATGCTCCCCTCCCTCTCCTCCCCGGACGTGGTGGCGGGAACGTGTGGGAATCGAACCCACCTCGGACGGTTTGAGCGCCCGACGTAAGGATTTGAAGTCCTCGGAGTCCACCAGAACCCATCCGCTCCCGTGAATCCGGTTCAGGCCGCGACCTCGAGGGGTCTCTGGCGACTCGCCAGAACCTCCCCGATGACGGCCGCGTCCACTTTCGCGCGCTTGAGCCGGCTCATGAGCGCGTCTCCGCGCGACGGAGGCACGGCGATCAGAAGGCCTCCGGAGGTCTGGGGATCCACGAACACCTTGCGCAGCGCCGCGGGCACGCCCTCGTCGAACGTGACGTGGGGCTCGACGTAGGCCGTATTGCTGATCAAGCCCCCGGGAACCACGTCCCGGTTCGCGAAATCGATCACCCCGGGAAGCACCGGAACCGCCGCACTCCAGAAGCGAAGCGTCTTCCGGCTGGCCCGCGCCACGTTCAGCGCATGCCCCAGGAGACCGAACCCGGTCACGTCGGTCGCCGCGCTCACGCGGACGGCCTGCATCGCCTCGCCCGCGGCCCGGTTCAGGGTCGTCATCAGCTCGGTCATCCGCCGGAGCAGCTCCTCGGAAAGGAGCCTTTGCTTCAAGGCGGTGGCGAGGATTCCGACGCCGAGCGGCTTCGTGAGCACGAGCAGGTCCCCGCGCTTGGCGCCCGAGTTCGAGACGATCCGCTTGGGATGAACCTCCCCCGTGATCGCGAACCCGAATTTCATTTCCTTGTCCCGCACCGAATGCCCGCCCATCAGCGCCACGTGGGCCCGTTTCAGGGTCTCGGCCCCTCCGCGGAGAATCTCGCGGAGGATCTTCATGTCCCCGGTCTCGGGATAGCACACGATCGAGAGCGCGGTCGTGGGCGTGCCTCCCATGGCGTAGACGTCGCTCAGCGCGTTCGTGGCCGCGATGCGCCCGAACTCGAACGGATCGTTCACCATGGGTGTGAAGAAATCGACGGTCTGCACGAGCGCGCGCGTGGGCGAGATCTGGAAGACCCCGGCATCGTCCCAGGTATCGGGGCCGACCAGGACCCCTTTCGCCTTGGGAACGCCGGAGAGAACCGAGAGAACGTCTTTCAGATCGACGGGGCTCAGCTTGGCCGCGCACCCCGAGCAGGAGACCTGCTCGGTCAGCCGCACCGTCTCGCGCGGCGCCTGCATCACGTCAGGAATGCCCACACCTCGATCTCGACCCGGGCGTCCTTGGGAAGCGACCGCACGGCCACGGTGCTCCGCGCGGGCTTGGGATCGGGAAAGAAACGGCCGTAGACCTCGTTCATCGCGGCGAAGTCGGCCATGTCCGCGAGAAACACCGTGGTCTTGACCACGTCCTGGAAGGAAGCGTTTCCCGCTTTCAGGACCGCCTCGAGATTCCGGAGCGCGCGCTCCGTCTCGGGTTGGATGCCGCCCGGGACGAGCGTCCCCGAGGCGGGGTCCAGCCCCACCTGTCCCGAGGACACGAGCCACCTTCCCGCGAGGGGGCCGGTGCGCCCCTGAGCGTAGGGACCGATGGCGGCAGGGGCGTGCGGTGTCTGGATGGTGGAAGAAGGGTCCCGGGTCACTCGACCGTGACGCTCTTGGCGAGATTCCGCGGCTGGTCCACGTCGCACCCGCGCTCCACCGCGATGTGATACGCGAGGAGCTGGAGCGGCAGGACCGCAAGGAGCGGCGTCAGGGGTCCCACCGTCTTCGGGATGTAGATCACGTGGTCCGCCTTGGTGGCGACGTGATCGTCCCCTTCCGAGGCGATCGCGATGATCTTCCCCCGGCGCGCCCGCACCTCTTCCATGTTGCTCAAGACCTTCTCGTAGGCGGAGTCCTGCGTGCAGATGAACACCACGGGCATGTTCTGGTCGATGAGCGCGATCGGCCCGTGCTTCATCTCGGCCGCGGGATACCCCTCGGCGTGGATGTAGGAGATCTCCTTCAGCTTCAGCGCGCCTTCCAGCGCCACCGGGAAGTTGTATCCGCGTCCCAGGTAGAGGAAGTTGTTGTGGTGCGCGTAGGCCTTCGCGATCGCCTTCACGCGCTCCGCCCCCGCCAGGATGCGCTCGATCTTCTCGGGGATCTGCTCCAGCTCCTTCGCCAGCACGGCCCCCATCTCCGAGGAGAGCTCGCCGAGCCGTCCGAGGTAGAGGGTGAGGAGCGCCAGCGACGCGACCTGCGAGGTGAACGCCTTCGTCGACGCCACCCCGATCTCGGGGCCCGCGTGGATGTAGACGCCTCCGTCCGACTCCCGCGCGATCGTGCTTCCGACCACGTTGCAGAATCCCAGCACCCGCGCGCCGCGCCGCTTCGCCTCGCGCATGGCGGCGAGCGTGTCCGCGGTCTCCCCGGACTGGCTGATGGCGATGACCAGGGTCCCGGGTTCCAGGATGGGATTCCGGTAGCGGAACTCCGAGGCGTACTCCACCTCGACCGGGATGCGCGCCAGCTCTTCGATCAGGTACTCGCCGATCATGCCCGCGTGCCAGGACGTTCCGCACGCCGTGATGACCACGCGCGTGATCGCGCGCAGCTCCGCGGGGGACATGTTGAGCCCGCCCAGGCGCGCGGTACCCTCCTCCACCATGAGGCGGCCGCGCAGCGTGTTCCGGAGCGACTGGGGCTGCTCGAAGATCTCCTTGAGCATGAAGTGCGCGAACCCGGCCTTCTCGATCGTGCTCAGATCCCAGTCCACCGTCTCGATGCGCTTGGAAACCTTCTCTTCCTTGATGGTGGTCGTGTGGATGCCTGCCGGCGTGAGCACGACCATCTCGCCGTCGTCGAGATACACGACCTGGTTCGTGTGGCGGATGATGGCCGAGACGTCGGAAGCGAGCACGTACTCGGAGTCGCAGATGCCGACCACGAGCGGGCTCCCGTGACGGGCGCCCACGATCTTGCCCGGATCGTCCCGCGCGATGACGGCGATGCCGTAGGTGCCGGTGAGATGCTGGAGCGCCGCGGCGACCGCGCGCTCGAGGTTTCCTTCGAAGTACTTCTCGATCAGGTGGGCGATCACTTCCGTGTCGGTGTCGGTCGTGAAGCGATGGCCTTCCTGCTCGAGCTTCTTCTTGATGGTGACGTAGTTCTCGATGATCCCGTTGTGGACGACCGCGATGTTCTCCTTGCAGTCGACGTGGGGATGGGCGTTCACGGTGTTGGGCTCGCCGTGGGTGGCCCAGCGCGTGTGCGCGATGCCGAGCGATCCCTTGGGGCGTCTGCCGTCGAGGAGCGCTTCCAGAACGGCGATCTTCCCCGCCGCCTTCTGGACGGAAAGTCCCGCGCCGTTCAGGATCGCCACGCCCGCGGAGTCATAGCCCCGGTACTCCAGCCGCCTCAACCCTTCGAGCAGGATCGGCAGGGATTCCTGCGATCCCACGTAACCCACGATGCCGCACATGTGTTTGGTTGTCTCCTAGCGTGGCTGGGCGTGCGCCTGGGAGCGCTCGACCGCCTCGCTTGCCAGATCCGCAAGCTGGGCCGCTGCCGTCTCGTTCTTGGCTTCTGCGAGGATGCGAACAATCGGCTCGGTGCCCGAAGCGCGCACCTGGACCCACCTATCTTCCCAGAGGTACTTTTCCCCGTCCAGCACATTGCGTTCCGCGTCCGGAAAGGCCCTCCGGAGCGCCTCTCCCAGGGAGTCCGGATCGGTCAGCCGGAGGTCGAGCTTGCGCTTCACGACCGCGAACTGGGGCAGCTCCAGGACGCGGGCGCTCAACGCGCGAGGGTCGCGCGAGAGCCAGTCCAGCGCGATGGCGGCCGCGAGAAGCCCGTCCCGCGTGGCGTGGAGGGCGGGATAGATCACCCCGCCGTTCCCCTCGCCGCCGATCCGGCCCTGAAGCTCGATCAGCTTCTGCGCCACGTGCGCTTCCCCCACCTTGGTCCGCTGGACCGTCACGCCGTAGCGGCGCGCGATCACGTCCACCGCCATCGAGGTCGAGGAGTTCACCGCGACGGGACCGGGTTTCTGCGCCAGCGCCCAGTCGATCGCGATCTGCAGCGTGCGCTCCTCTCCGATCGCCTCCCCGCGCTCGTCCACGATCGCGAGCCGGTCGGCGTCGGGATCGTTGGCGAATCCGATCGCGGCACCGGTGGAGCGGACCCGCTCGCGCAGGGCGCCCAGGTTCTCCGCCAGGGGCTCCGGGACGCGCGGAAAGCGGCCGTCCGGCTCGCAGAAGATGCAGTCCACCTCGCAGCCGAGCGCTTCCAGGAGCGCCGGCGTCGCCTCGGACCCCGCTCCGTTCGTGGCATCCACGACGACGCGGAACCGCCGCTTCCGGATCCGGTCCCGGTCCAGGTCCTGGACCGAGAGGATCGCCTCGCGGTGCCGGCGAATCGCGTCCGGGTCCTGGCGGAAGGCGCCCACCTGGGCGTTCGGAACCCAGGCCGCGCGCCCTTGCCTGGCGCGGCGCGCCACCTCTTCAGATTGTGCGGGCGCGAGAAAGGTTCCGCCGGGACCGAAGAGCTTGAGCGCGTTCCAGGGCGCGGGATTGTGGCTCGCGGTGATCGCGATGCCGCCCGCGGCGCGATGGTGCCGGATGGCATAGAGGATGGTCGGCGTGGGCGCGATCCCGACGTCGATGACGTCATGCCCCGAGGCCAGGAGCGCCGCCTGCGTGAGCCGCGACACCCATTCCCCGCTGGGACGGGTGTCGCGCCCCACCACGATCGGGCCGGGCTCGAGGAAAGAGGCGTGCGCGCCCGCCACGCGGAGCACCACGTCGGGCGTGAGGGTCTGGCCCACGATGCCGCGGACCCCCGAGGCGCTGACCATGAGTCCCTCGAGGGGATCGGAACTTGAGGCGTTCGGTGTCAGTGGAGTCGCTCCGCGTTGCCGCACTCCCGCCGCGTCCCCCGGAGGGGCGCGGCGTGGCGGTATGAGGTCGTGACGTAGGCGCGACGCCGGATCGGGCCGGCCCACCCAGGAATGGAGCTGGTGACCGGAATCGAACCGGTGACCCCGTCATTACGAGTGACGTGCTCTACCAGCTGAGCTACACCAGCTTGGAAATCGAGAGTCGCGAAGCCTGACCGTGGAGGGAACCTCGCGAAAAAAGTGGTGCGACCCCGCAGAATCGAACTGCGGACACCCACGTTTTCAGCGTGGTGCTCTACCAACTGAGCTAGGGTCGCGCCGGACGGGAACCTTACCATGGGCGCTCGGACGGGGTCAACGCGCCCCGGCGTGGATTACGCGAGCTTTCGACGCCGGTCGGATCGCGTATCCCGCCGGTCCGGCCGCCGCCGGCGATCGTCGTTCTCGCGGGTGGGGAGATAGATGGTCACGATGCTGCTCCAGTCTCCTTCGCTGCGCGCCCGGATCTCGCCGCCGTGCTCGCGCACGATCTGGTAGGCCATGGCCAGCCCGACGCCCGCGCCGTAGCGGCGCGAGGTCGAGAACGGAACGAAGAGCCGGTCCAGCACCTCGCCCGCCACCTTGGGCCCGTCGTGCGCGATCTCGGCCTGCACCGCGCCCTGCGCGGCGCGCGTCTCCACGCGCACGCGCCCGCCGCTCGGGACGGAGTGAAGCGCGTAGCTCAGCACGTTCACGAGCACCTGCCGCATCTTCTCGTTGTCGAGGAGCAGCGTGGGCACGTCGGGGCTGAGCCGCTTCAAGAGGCGTACCCGCCGGCGCACCAGATCCTCCGCCTGCGATTGCAGCACGTCCTGCACGAGCGCGTTCAGGTTCTCGAGCTTGAGGCGCGGGCGGGTCATCTGCGCCAGCGCCACCTGCTCGCTCAGCACCCGCTCCAGGCGCTCCGTCTCGCGCAGGATGATCTCGAGGTACTCGCGGTTGGGGTCCTTCGCGGGAAGCGACTTCAGCACCCGCTTCGCGAATCCGGTGATCGCCGCGACCGGATTGCGAACGTCCTGCGCCACCTGCACTCCGCGCTCGCCCACGACGGCGAGCTTCTCAGCATGGCGGAGCTGCGCCTCGATCTCATGGAGCCGCCGGTCCTTCACGCGCAGGGTTTCCTCCTGCGAGGACCGGGTGTCGGCCAGGGACGCGATCGAGGCGATGAGCTCAGCCACGCGCGCGTCCTCGGCGTCGAAGGAGAGCGGGTCGTCCTGCGTGCCGCCCGACTTGTTGAAGACGAGGAGCGCGCCCGCCACGCGGCTCTGGCTCACGATGGGCGCCGCGAGGAGACAGCGCCAGTCCTCGGGCAGAAATCCCGAGAACCTTGGATCCTCGGCCACGTTGTCGGCGGTCATCGCCTTTCCGTCCGCCTCGAACCACTGGAGGAACCAGCCCCCCAGGGTCCCCAGGTCCTGCGTGGATCCCGGATCCACCGCGTGCACGTGCGCGAGATCCAGCGAGTCGTCGTCCCCGCGGACCCACGCGAGTCCTCCCGCCGCCTGCGTCGCCGCAAGGAGCGCCTTCAACGCCTGCTCCGCTCGAAGGTCGGGACGCGTGGGAAGCGCCGCCGTGCGGCTGAAGTCGATCGCGGACCGGACGGCGGCGCCGCGCCGGCGCACCACGTCGAGCACGGTGTTTCCCTCGAAAGCGATCGCCGCCTGGGTCGCGATCGCGCTCAGGAGCTCCATCTGATCCGCGGTCCATCCGGTGAAGCCGTTCGTCTGCGCGGCGACCAGCACGCCGAGCACTTTCTCCCGCCCGAAGAGGGGGAGGATGGCGACCGGGCCCTCCGGAAGCGCCTCGGCGAGCTGCTCCGGAAGCCGGATCTCGCGCTGCGCGCTGGGCACCATGCAAGCGCGGCCGTCGAAGACCGCGTCCGCGAGAAGGTCTCGGTCGGGATCGAGCGAAAGCCCCTCGTCGCGAAGCGCCTCGAAGAGGTCGCTGTCGAATCCGCCTCCGGCTTCGAACGCGTCGAGGTCCAACGGAGTGCGCATCGGCTCGTCCGGATCCTCGCGATCGGCGCGGCGGAAGGAATCCATCAGCTCGAGGGCCTGGCCCTCCGCGGCAATCTTGAATAGAAGCAGGGTGTCCACTTCCACGGCGAACGCGCCGCCGATCGCGGTGAGCAGGAGCCGGGCGATCCGCTCGTGCGTGAGCGCGACGTGCATGAGCGGGATGGAGCGGAAGAGAAAGCCGGCGCTCCGGTAGCGCTCCGCCTCGTCTTCGAGGCCGTCCTCGTGCTCGCGGCGAACGGACTTTGCTTCCTCTTGGAGAAGGTGGAAGAGAAGCGCCAGGGTCGGGATCACGCCCGGGGCGTTCTCCTGGTTCGGCTGGACTTCTTCGACCTGCCCCTGCATCCGGGCGCAATGCACGCAGTCCTGGACGAAGCGGCCCTCGAAATCCGGGCGCGGCTCGAAGGGGCAGGGCCTGGGGTCCAGGTAGCACGCGCCTTCCGTGATGCGCTGAAGACCCTGGGCCTTTCGTTCGGCGTACTGCTTCCAGGCCACCACGATCTGCTCTTCGACCCGCGCCGACTCCGGCGCCCGCTTTTCGCCCATCGGGTCCCCTCCCGGGATTGAGGCAATCGCTCTTCGGTTTGAGGCCGGCCCTATCAGGTTGATTTACGGCAGGTTAGGCGATATCTTTAGTGCCATTGCATGCCTAAATCTCTGGGACAAGGAGGATTACGGATGAAGGCCGAGGGGCAGGGCCAGCCCACTTCCATCAACATGGAGCTGGGTGAGAAGGAAGCGGAGGGGATCTATTCGAATTTCGTGGTGATCAGCCACTCGCTCTCGGAATTCGTGCTCGATTTCGCGCGCATTCTTCCCGGGAATCCGAAGAGCAAGGTCTTCGCGCGCGTGGTGATGACGCCGCCGAACGTCCGTTCGCTGCTCACGGCGCTCGAGACGAACATCAAGAAGTACGAGGAGCAGTTCGGAAAGATCAAATCCTTCGATCAGCCGGCGAAGGACATCGGCTTCACGTCGTAGCGGGAGGGTTCGCGCTCACCGCGCGCGCTTCGTCGCGGCGTGCGGGTTCGATGCGGCTTGCCGCTTCGGCGGGGGGTGGCGTCTTCCAGCGGCGGTGCAGCCAGTACCAGTGATCCGGCCGGCGTCTCACGCCCGCCTCGATGACCTCGTTGATGGCTCGCGTGAGCCGCTCCACCTCCGTCGACTCCTCCGCACTCCGGTCGGGCTGAAGCACCGCCACCAGCCGTGACCGGAACCGAGCACCCGCCTCGCGCTCGACCAATCCGATCCCCAGCGGGACACCGGCGCGGTACGCCAGCCGGGCCGGGCCGGTATGGGTGGAGGCCGGCCGCCCGAAGAAGGGCACGTGGATTCCCACCTTCCGCGCGTCCTGATCCGGGAGCATCCCGAGGATCGCGCCCGACCGGAGCGCCTTCAGGGCCCCCCTCATTCCAAAGCCGATCTTCACCGCCTCGATCCCCAGGCGCGCCCGGATGTCATCGAAATAGGCGTCGCTTCCTTCGTTCGACTGCGGCGGCAGCACGTATCGCACGGGGCATCCCTTGGCGCGCACCGCGGCTCCCAGGAGCTCCCAATTCCCATAGTGCGCCGTGACCATCACCGCCCCTTTTCCTTCACGCGCCCACGCCAGCACCGGCTCGTAGCCGAGGAGTTCCACGCGCTCGAGGATCCCCCCCGAGCCGAGCTTGGGCAGCGCCAGGAATTCCATGAAGGAGCGGCCGATCTGGATGAAGCTCCGGCGCGCGAGCTCCCGCGCGGGCATTCCGTTCCCTTCCGGTCCGAGTGCCTTCGTGATGTTCTCGACGGCGATGCGGCGCCTGCGGCCGAGAACGTGGAACGCGAGAAGTCCGAGGGCGGCCCCGACCTCGCTCGTTCCCTCGAACGGCAGCGCGCGCGCGAGGAGCCCCAGACCGCGCAGGAGGAGGACCTCGAGCTTCTGGCGAAGGGGTCGAAGGGGCGAGTGCGCCACGTCAGATCGCCGTGCTGCGCTCTCGACGGGCGCGAGCCGTCCTCTGCGCGACTCCGCCGGGCAGGCGCCGTGCGAGATTCCGCAGCTCGAGACCGATCAGCGCGACCGAGACCTCGGATGCCGTGAGCTGTGCGGAAGCGGCGAGCTGGTCGAGAGGGAGAGGTCGTTCGCGCAATGCGCGGAGAAGAGCATCCTCGTGAGGTGCGAGATGGAGTGGGAGAGAGTGCGTTGGGGCGACGCGGCGGGGAGCGGTGTCCCCAATCCCGATGAGCTCCAACACGTCAGCGGCATTCCGGACGAGGGTTGCTCTTCCCGAGCGGATCAGCTCATGCGGCGCCTCCCCGAGCGGATCTCGCGAGTCCCACGGCAACGCCGCTACGGGGCGGCCCATGCGTGCGGCTTCCTGTGCGGTGATCATCGCGCCGCTGCCCGCCGCACCCTGAACGACAACGACAACGTCCGCCATCGCGGCAACCATGCGATTGCGAGCGGCGAAGGTATTGCGGCTGGCGTGCGCTCCCGGAGGGATTTCGCTCATGAGCCCGAGCGAGCGGGCGATGCTCTGGTGTAGACCAGCGTGCTCCGGAGGATAGATCTCGTCGAGCGAGGTGCCGAGGACCGCACCCGTCAGACCCCCCGCGCCGAGCGCGCCCTCGTGCGCCGCGGCGTCGATCCCTCGCGCCAGCCCGCTCACGATCGCGACCCCGCGGGCCGAAAGCGCGGCCGCGAGCTCGCGCGCGACGTCGAGGCCGTCCTCGGTCGCGCTCCGCGAGCCGACGATCGCGACGTGAGGGCCGGGGTGATCCCAGCGTCCCGTGAGGAACAGCGGATCAGGAGGGCTCGAGAGCTCCCGGAGACGCGCCGGATAGTCCGCGTCCAGCACGCGCCGTGTCCGTGGGCCGCCGTCCGGCCCCTCCCTTCTCCCCTCCACGCGACCCCCGAGGCGCGGCCCGCGATCAGCGTGCCGCCTGCTTCGCCTCTCCCTCTCCCCCAACCACGTCCTTCCACGAGAGGTCGCCTTCGCGCGGCGCCGCCGCGGGCTCCTCCTGGGCTCGAGCCGGCTCCTCCATGTACCGCACCACCTGCCCCGCGGCTTCCGCGTCCCGCTCGAGCAGTCCGTCGAGCGCGAACCGGCGCGCCCGCTCGGGGAGCGCATCGAACGCCTGCGCCAGCTCGCGCGTGGCGAGCTCATTACGACACAGGGCGAGAAGCGCGTCCCACACCGCGTCGCGCACCGTGCGATTCGGATCGTTGAGCATGCCGACCAGCGGCGCCGCCGCGCGCGGATTTCCCATCCTGCCCAGCGCCGTCACCGCGGATGCGCGGGTGTACCAGAGGCCGGAGCCCAGGTACTCCACGAGCGGTCCCAGCACCGGCTCCCCCATCGTGGCGAGCACGCGCGCCGCCTGATCCCGGAGAAACCAGCTTTCTTGTTGCAGCACGTCGAGGAGCACCTCGATGGAATCTTCGCTCGGATTCTGCGCGAGCTGCGTGATCCAGCCGAGCTTCTCCTCGGGATCCCTGTGCCTCAGCTCTTCCCAGAGCCGTGCAACGTCCTTGGCTACCATGGCTCTCGCTCCTTCGCTCCGGCGACATCGTGGTCGCCGCCCCGACTCTTGTCCGGCCCTTTCGGGCCCGTCCCGGTCAACACCTCCCAGATGACTGAGAGGAGGTGGTCCACTCCCGCCCCCGTTGCCCCCGAGACCCAGCCCCCCCAGTGGGCTCCCTCGAGTTGGAACGGCGGCCCGCCGGTCGCTTCGCCGCCCCGGAGATCGGAGCGGCTCATAGCGATGACGGTGGGTTTTCTGGTTAAATCCTCGCTGTACTCTCGAAGTTCCCGGTTCAGCTTCTCCCTGTCTCCAGCGGGATCTTCCGAAGCGCTGTCGATCAGCATCAGAACGATCTGCGTCCGCTGGATGTGGCGCAGAAACTCGTGGCCCAGCCCTTTGCCCTGATGCGCCCCCTCGATCAGTCCGGGGAGATCGGCCATGACGAAACTCTGCTCTTCCCGCACCCGCACGAGGCCGAGATGCGGCTCGAGCGTGGTGAACGGATAGTCCGCGATCTTCGGACGCGCCGCGCTCACCCGGGAGAGCAGCGTGGACTTTCCGACGTTCGGAAATCCCACGATGCCCACGTCCGCGATCAGCCGGAGCTCGAGGAGGAGCTTTCGCTCCTCGCCGGGCTTCCCCGGCTCCGCATGGCGCGGCGTCTGCCGCGTGGGCGTCGCGAAGTGCGCGTTGCCGCGCCCGCCACGGCCTCCCTTGGCCGCGACGAACCGCGTGCCCGCCTCCACGAGATCCGCCAGCGGCTCGCCCGACTCCGCGTCCAGGACGAGCGTGCCCGGCGGCACCTTGACCTCGAGGTCCTCTCCGGACCGTCCGTACTTCTTGTTCCCCGAGCCGTGCGCTCCCGACTGCGCCTGGAAGCGCGCGCGGAACTGAAAGTCGAGCAGGGTGCGCAGGTGCTCGTTCACGACGAGGATGACGCTGCCTCCGTCGCCTCCATCCCCGCCGTCGGGTCCGCCCTTCGGAACGTACTTCTCGCGCCGAAAGCTGACCGAACCGGAGCCGCCCCGCCCTGCAAGAACGTCGATCGACGCCCGATCGGCGAACACCCTCTAGTCCAGCGCTGCGATCACGGCGTCCGCGGCTTCCTTCGTCCCGACCGCCGTCGGATCATCACGCCTCGTCTTCATGTCGTACGTGACGTTCTTCCCCTCGCGGATCACGCCCGCCACCGCGCGCTCCAGCCGGTCGGCCGGCTCGCGCTCCCCCAGATGCCGGAGCATGAGCATCCCGCTCAGGATCATCGCGAAGGGGTTCACCTTGTTCTGTCCCGCGTAGCGCGGCGCGCTCCCGTGCGTTGGCTCGAAGAGCGCGGCGTCGTCCCCGATGTTCGCGCCCGGCGCAACGCCCAGCCCGCCGATCAATCCGGCGCCGAGATCCGAGATGATGTCGCCGTAGAGATTGGGGAGCACCAGCACGTCGTAGTTCTCCGGGGTCTGGACGAGCTGCATGCACATGTTGTCCACGATCCGATCCTCGAACTCGAACGCGGGGAATTCCTTCGCGGTCTTGCGCGCGATCTCGAGAAAGAGCCCATCGGAGAACTTCATGATGTTGGCCTTGTGGACGGCCGTGACCTTGCGCCGCTTCCACTCCTTCGCATACGTGAAGGCGTGCCGCACGATGCGCTGCGTGGCGGCCACGCTGATCGGCTTGATGGAGATCCCGGCGTCGTCGGGAATCTCGCGCTTCGCTTCGACGTGCACCAGCTCACGGAGCGCCTCCGCCCCGTGGCTTCCGCGCTCGAATTCGATGCCGGCGTAGAGGTCCTCCGTGTTCTCGCGCACGATCACGAGATCGATGTTCTGGTAGCGGGACCGGACGCCGGGGTAGGTCTTGCACGGTCGGATGCATGCGTAGAGATCCAGCTCCTTGCGAAGCGCAACGTTCACGCTGCGAAAGCCCGTCCCGACAGGAGTCGTGATCGGACCCTTCAGGCCGACCTTCGTGTTCCGAAGCGAATCGAGCACGCGCGCGGGAAGCGGCGTTCCTTCCCGCTGGAAGACGTCGATGCCCGCTTCCTGAACGTCCCACTCGAACCGGACGCCCGTTGCTTCGAGGACGCGCCGCGTTGCCTCGGTGATTTCGGGCCCGGTTCCGTCGCCCGGAATCAGCGTGACACGATGCGCCATCCAGCCCCTTTCGATTTCAGTTCAGCGTTCTTTCGTAACCCGATGAGATCGTGTCAACTGCGTGCTTCCGGTTGAAGTCCGTCAGGGTCGTGTTCGGGAGTGGAAGGGGAAGCGCCGCACCAACTTGGGGCAAGCTATCAAGAGAGGAGGAAGTGAGTCAAAGAAAAAGCGTTAGGACCCGGACTCGCGCTCCTTCTTCTTGCCGCGCTCGCCGCCTTCACCTTTTGGTTTCGCCGGCTCTCCGGACTCCTTGCGCTTCTGCTCCTTATAGGCGTTGGATCGGTAGTCGGTCTGGTAGAAACCGGTCCCCTTGAAGACCACGCCGGCGCCCCCGCCGATGAGGCGGCGCACCTTGCCGCGGCATTTCGGGCAGCGCTTCCGCGGCGGCTCCGTCATCGACTGGAACACTTCGAACCGATGACCGCATTTCTCGCATTCGTATTCGTAGGTCGGCATTCAGCGATTCCCTCTCACATTCGATCCAGCGCGGCCTCGAAGCGATTCAGCCCTTCCTCGATGTCCTGGTCCGCGATCGCGTAGGACAGGCGGAGATGTCCTTCCATTCCGAACGCGGAGCCGGGAACGCAGACGATCCGGGCTTCGTCGATGAGGTAGTTGCTCAAGCCCACGGAGTCCTTCACCCCATTCCGCGCGCCGCGGATCCGCTCGCTCATGTCGGGGAAGGCGTAGAAGGCGCCCTCGGGCGGCACCAGCCGGATGCCCGGCATCGCGGAGAGACGCTCCACGATCCGGTCGCGCCTCCGCGCGAAGCACTCGCGCATGGAGTTCACCGATTCCCGGGGTCCCGTGAACGCGCGCAGCGCGGCGAACTGGGAGACCGCGGCCGCGTTCGAGGTCGATTGCCCCTGGAGCCGCTCCATTCCCTCGGCCAGATCGGCCGGGGCCGCGGCGAATCCGATCCGCCATCCCGTCATGGCCCACGTCTTGGAGACGCCGCCGATCAGGATGGTGCGATCTTGCAGCTCGGGATGGAGCGAGGCGATGCTCACGTGCCGGGCGTTCCCGAACACCAGCTGCTCGTAGATCTCGTCGGAGAGGACGTAGAGGCCGTGCTTCCGGATCACCTTCCCCAGCGCCTCCAGCTCCTCCTTCGTGTAGACGGCGCCCGAGGGATTGTTGGGGCTGTTCAGGACGAGGAGCTTCGAGCGCTGGGTGATGTCGCGCTCCAGCTCCTCGGGCCCGATCTTGATGCTCCCCGGCTTCGGATGCACGAAGACCGGCTCGCCCCCCACGAGGCGCACGAGCTCGGGAAAGGTGACCCAGTACGGCACAGGACAGAGCACCTGGTCGCCCGGCTCGATCAGGGTGAGGAAGGCGTTCCAGATGGAGTGCTTCGCTCCGTTGCTCACCACGATCTGTCCCGGAGTGTAGTGAAGCCCGTTCCCGCGCTTCAGGCTCTCCGCGATCGCGGCGCGCAGCTCCGGGATCCCGCCCACCGCGGTGTAGCGGGTGTGCCCGGCGCGGATGGCCTGCACGCCCGCTTCCCGCACGTCTTCCGGCGTGTCGAAGTCGGGCTCCCCCGCCGCGAAGGAGATGACCGAGTGCCCCTGCGCCCGGAGCTCGCGCGCGCGCGCTCCCAGCGCCAGGGTCTCGGAGGGTTTGAGCGCGCGGACCCGCGCGGAGACGCGGGAATCCTTCATCGCGGCGCGTTGAGACGCGACTTCAAGATGGCCGCGACGTTGGGAGGTACCAGGCCCTGGACGTCCCCTCCGTAGCGAGCGACCTCCTTCACGAGCGACGCGTTCACGTAGGTATAGGTTTCACTGGGCATCAGGAACACCGTCTCGATCTCGTCGCTCAGGCGCCGGTTCATCAGCGCCATCTGGAACTCGTACTCGAAATCCGAGATGAATCGAAGCCCCCGCACGAGGACGGGGATCTTCCGCTCGCGCGCGAAGTCCACGAGGAGCCCCTGAAAGGGCTCCACCGTGATGCGCGAGAGCGAGGAGGCCGCCTCCTGGATCATGGCGACGCGCTCCGCCTGCGTGAACACCACGCCCTTCTCCACGCGCTCCGCCACCGCCACCGTCAGGTGGTCGAACATCCGGAGGGCGCGCTGCATCAGGTCCAGGTGTCCGTTCGTCACCGGATCGAACGTTCCCGCGAACACCGCGCGTTTCATTCCCGACCTCCCCGCCTCAGGGCCTCACGCCGTGAGGGCGCGATAGAACGTGACCGTCGTATCCGAATAGGTGCGCTCGGCTCGAATCTCGAATCCCTTGGGTGCCAGGACCTCGGTCCCTTTCCGCCGCTCGTACACGACGAGCCCTCCGTCCGGAGGCCACGGGATCTGCGCCAGGCGCTCGAGCCAGAGCGCCCCCGCATTCCCCGCGTAGGGCGGATCGAGAAACACGAGATCGAAGGGCGGCTTCGCCCCGGGCGGAAGCTCGATCCGGGACAGGTCCGCCTCGTGGACCGCTCCGCGCTTCGAGAGATCGAGGAGCTCGAGATTCTCGCGAAGCGTGCGCGCCACGTCCCTCGTTCCCTCGACGAAATGCGCCTCCACGGCTCCGCGGCTCAGCGCCTCGATCCCGAGCGCCCCGGTGCCGGCGTAGAGATCCAGCACCCGGGCATTCAGGACGGAGGAGGGTCCCAGGACGTCGAAGACCGCCTCGCGCGTCCGGTCGGACGTCGGCCGCACGCCCCGCTCCGGGACCCGGATCCGCCGCCCTTTGAGCTCGCCCGCCACGATCCGGATCGATCCCGGGGCGCTACGCGATGGCGAGCCGCTCCGCGATCCGATCGGCGACCTCCTCGGGCGTGAGTCCGGACGTGTCCACGATCGCGTGCGCCGCGGCGGCGTATCCCGCGCGGCGCGCCTCGAGCAGGCTCCGCAGCCGCTCCACGAGAGGACCCGTTCCATGGAGAAGGGGCCGCTCCGTGACGCCCGCGCCCCGGAGCCTCGAGGCCGCGCTCTCGGGATCGACCCCGAGCCACACGACCCGGGCCCGCGTTTTCAGGAGTGCGCGATTCTCGCTCCTCTCGAGGATCCCCGCCCCGCACGCCAGAACGATCGGCTCCGCGCCCTCCAGGCAGTCGCGCAGGGCCCGGGACTCCAGCTCGCGAAAGCGCGCCTCACCCTCCTCGAAGAGCTGGGCCACGGAGCGGCCCGAATGCCGCTCGATCTCGCGGTCCAGGTCCACGCACGGACGCCGGAGACGTTGCGCCAGGAGAGGCGCCACGGTGCTCTTACCCGATCCCGAAAGACCGATCAGAACGACGCGCGTGGGCTGGGCCCCCCTCGGCGACCAAAAGAAACGGGGTCCTTCCATGAAGGACCCCGCAGTATAACCGTTGTCTGGCGCGCGCGAAAGCGGCGGTGAGGCGCTTACTCCCGGGAGGCCGTATCGCCCAGGATCTTGGGCGTGACGAAGATCAAGAGCTCCCGCTTCTGCTTCGTCGAGCTGCTCGAGCGGAAGAGATTTCCCAGGAGCGGGATGTCCATGAGCACCGGGATCCCGCGCTTCAGCGTGCTCTCGTTGCTCCGGATGAGTCCGCCGATCACGGCGGTCTCGCCGTCGTTCACCATCACGCGCGTGTCCGCCATGGTGGTGTTGATGATGATTCCTCCCTGCACGGTGGCCTGGGACGCGAGGTCCGAGACCTCGGGATGGACGTCCATCGTGATCCGGTTCCCCGTGTTGATGTGCGGCGTCACGTTCAGCTTGATCCCGATGGTCGTCAGCTGCGTGACCGCGTTCCCGGCGAAGTCCTGGACGATGAGCGGAATCTGCTTTCCGACCACCACCGAAGCTTCCCGGTTGTTCACGGTCGTGATGCGCGGATTCGAGATGATGTTCGCCTTGTTCGCGGTCTCGAGTGCCTGGAGCGTCGCGTCGATGGATCCGAACGGCTTGATGGTCCCGAGCGTCACGACCCCGGCGGGGCCCGTCACGTCGTTCGCGTTCACGTCCACGTGCTCCGTGACGCCCGCGTCGAAGAGATCCAGGTTGTGGACGCCCCACTTGATCCCGAGGTCCCGGGTTGCCGAGACGTCCACGTCCACGAGACGCGCGACGATCTCGACCTGCGGCGTCCGCGTGTCGAGGTTCCGGATCATGGCGTCGACCTGATCGAGCTTGTCGGAGATGTCGGTCACGATCAGCGTGTTCGACCGCTCATCCACCTCGATGTGGCCGCGCTTGGTCATCGTCTTCTCGACCGACTTCGACATTTCCTTGGCTTGCGCGTAGTTGATCGGAAGGATGCGGGTCTCGAGCGGCAGGAGCTCCTCCTGCGCGCGCTCGGCCGAGCGCTTCTCCATCTCTTCCTTCCGGAGGGTATCCAGATTGGAGATCAGGATGGTCTGGCCGGTCTCGATCATGCCGAGACCCTGCGACTTGAGCACGATGTCGAGCGCGTGCCTCCAGGGCACGTTCCGGAGCCTCAGGGTGACCTCCCCCTTGACCTCCTTGCTCGCCACGATGTTCTTGCCGCTGAATTCCGCGAGGCTGCGCAGCACCGTCTGGACGTCGGCCCCCTGGACGTCGAGCGACATCCGGCGGCTGTCCGACGGCTGCATGCGGTCGTATTCGGGAGCCTCCTCCGCCTTGGAGCTCTGCGCCACGGGCGCCTCGACCGCGAGGACGAGGTTGTTCCCGACGCTGCTCAGGGCGTACGAGGAGGGCTGCGTCAGATCGATGACGATGCGCGTCCCGGCGTCCTTGCCCCAGCCGGTCTCGGTCGCGCGCACGGCTTTGATGGACGTGCCGTCGCGGCCCGACCAGGCGCGCTCGCTGAAGCTGAGCTGCGTTCCCGGGCAGTCCACGACGATCCGGTCCGGCGACTCGAGCGTGAAGTCGTGATAGTTGAGCGGAGCGTCTCCCTCGATGACGACCTGCGTCGCGGTGCCCGCATCCTTCATCGAGACGCTCTTGACGGTTGCCGCGGTCGCCGAGGACGCCGCTACGAGAAGCGTCACCCCGAGCGCCGCGATGCGGCCGCCCCAGCGGCGCGCGCGCACGAAGCTAGTTTCGAGTCGCATTCTTGTCACCCTCTTTCGTTTGCAGGCGGATCGACATCGATTGGGATTCTCCGAACGCGTTCTGCACCACCTGCAGCTCGCTCTTGCTGATCCCGGAGATGTACCCGTTCAAGACCGGGTCTCCGACCCGAAGCACGTAACCGTGTCCCCGGCTGTCTTCCACCAGCGCGAATTTATCCGAGGATCCCCACATGATCCCGACCAGATGGATGTCCCCCACGTCCACCAGGGACCCGTCTCCCGTCTGGGTCGAGTACCTTCCTTCGATCAGAGACTGGAATGGATCGCGCCGCCCGCCGCCAATGTACTCATAGCGCTCGCGAGCGAAGAGCACGCTGGCGTCGACCGACTTCGGCGTCTCGCCGGTGAGCACCCCGATCGGAACCTCCTGGCCCGGGGCACCGGAAACCGCGGACGCCGAGCCCGGAATCGAAGCGGCCCCCGTGTTGGGCGCCACCGCCGAGGAGGGAGCGCTCGCTTCTCCGGGAGCCAGGATCGTCGGAGCCGACGGGACCGTCGAGCCGCCCGCCGCCGGAGCGGCGTGGACGAGATATTCCGGAGGCGCCGGCGGACCGTACTTGAGATCGGTCCGCGCCCACGCGGGCGCGGGCGGTCCGTACATCACGGGCTTGGGAACCGGGCGCGCCATCGATTGCGCCGCGGGAGACGTCGCCGGCGTCGGCATCGTCGGAGCCTTGGGCTCCCTCTGCCGGAGCAGCAGAATTCCGGCCGCAATCGCGAGCCCGACCAGAGCGATGAGAAGAATCCCGAGCCGGCTCTGGAAGAACTTACTTTGTGACAGCGCCAGACTGCTTGGCAGATTCATGAGGTGTCCCCTCGGCCAGCGTGTACGCGGTCGCGACGAAATCGGCCTGCACGGTCTCGTCGAGGTCGCCCTTGTCAAATCCCTTTAACTTGAGCTCCGAAACGTTCACCAACCGGCTCAGATCGGAGATCTCGCCCAGGAACGCGCCGGCGCGGTGAAATCCGCCCGTCACCGAGACCTGAACGGGGTTCTCCGTGAAGTACGTGGAGGGCTTTGGATCGCCGGGCCGGAAGAGCAGGAAGTGCACGCCCGATTCCTGCCCCGCGATCGTCACCTTCCGAAGGAGGCTCGCGACCTCCTTCTGCGAGGGGAGCAGCTCCTGAGCCACCGTCCAGCGCTGGTTCAGAAGCTCGAATTCCTTCTTGAGCTCGGGCAGCCGGTTCACGAGCTGCTGCGCCTTCGTGAGCTCGCTCAGCTTCTGGGTGTACGTCGTCTTCAGGGTTCCAATCTGCTTGGAGCGCGCCGGGTAGTTGAAGGGCACGTAGTCCGCGATCACGTAGAAGTAGACGAGGATGGCGATCCCGGCCACCACGAGCATGATCTTCTGGGTTTTCGGGTCCTTGAGGTCCATCGTCCTCCCTCGCGCGCCTCCGCCTACAGCGTCATCAACGCGGTGACTTTGAACTTCACCACGTTGCGATTGTCGATCACGCCCTTCTCCGCCAGGATCAGATCCACCGTCCCGTAGAGCGGGCTCGCCTCGAGGCGGGTCATGAAGTCGGCCACGATCAGATTCGAGAAGGTCACGCCCTCGATCTGAACCTTGCTTCCCGTCTCTTCATAGCTCGTCAGCCAGAGGTGCTCGGGGACGCAGCGGCTCAGCTCGTCCACCAGCATCACGCGCTGAAGGCGCGTCTTGTCCAGGTCCTGGATCACGTTCAGCCGGCGCTGGAGCTCCTCGCGCTTCACCGTCAGCTCCTGGATCGTCCGGATCTGCGGCGCCAGCTTCGCGGACTCCTGATCGGCGCGCGCGATGTCCGCATTCAGCCGGCCGATCTGCAGCGCCTGGAACACCGAGACGGTGCCGAAGAGCGCCACGACAAGGAGAAGCACCAAGACGGGCATGAGGGCACCCATCTTCGGCAGCGTGAAGGAGCGCCGCGTCTGGCGTTCATCCCGGGGCAGTAGGTTGATGCGGATCATGGATCCCCCTATCGAAGCGCCAGACCGATGGCGACGGTGAGCGAAGGGGCCAGGCTCTCGGCGGACTCGCCGTTGAAGAGGCCCTCGTCGTAGCCGATCTTCTGGAGCGGATTCACGACGTCCACGGGCACCTGATGCCGCGTGCCCAGGAACTCCTTCAGGCCCGGGACGCGGGCGGATCCGCCCGAGAGCAGGATGCGATCCACGCGCTCGGCGTCCCCGGAGGACTTCAGATAGGCGATCGCGCGGTCCAGCTGCACCGAGAGATCCTCGCAGGCGGCCTGGATGATGGGAGCGACGTCGATGGACTGGCTGCCCTTGCCCCGCAGCGCGTCCAGCGCGTCCGGCTGGCTCACGTTGTAGCGGCGCTGGATGCCCTCGACGAACGCGTTCGATCCGACCGAGAGATCCTTCGTGAAGTGCGGGACCTGGTTCTCCACGATGTTCACGTTGGTGATCTCGGCCCCGATGTTCACCAGCGCCACGACCTCATCGCTCCGGAGATCGTAGTTCGCCTCGACGCAGTTCTGGATCGCGAAGGAGTCCACGTCGATGATGATCGGCGTGAGCCCCGCTTCGCGGATGATGTCCGCGTGGTTCTGGATCATCTCCTTCTTCGCCGCGACCAGGAGCACCTGCATCTTCTTCTGGTCCACGTTGGGATTGATGATCTGGAAGTCCAGGGACACGTCGTTGATGTCGTAGGGGACGTGCTGCTCGGCCTCCCACTGGATCGCTTCCTTGGCGTCTTCCTCGCTCAGCCGGTCCATGAGGATCTTCTTCACGATGACCGCGCGTCCCGAAACGGCCGTGACGACGTTGCGGTTCCGGATCTGGCGGGATTCGAGCAGATTGGCGATCGCCTCGTGCACCAGCTGGCGATCCATGATCTCGCCGTCGACGATGGCTTCGGAGAGCGGCTCCGAGACACCGAAGTTGACGAGACGGGTTCCGGAGCGGTCATGCGAGAGCTCGACGACCTTGATCGAGCTGGACCCGATGTCGAGGCCCACGGTGGTCTTCTTCTTACCGAACATGGTCGCTCCGTCTGTTGGAAGAGATTGGCGCGCGCCGCGGTACCCACACGTAACGGTTCGCGCGCTTCACTTCGAGCAAGTTCCATGCCATGGACCGCTTCCCCTGCAACGTAAGCTCTTTTCTCGTAACAGCTTACGCGAGCACCTGACGCCTGACGCGCTTTGCCATGCGTGCTGCATCCCGCGTTGCATCACGCACGGACGGCCATCGCTTTGCCGCCGAAACGTGTCACCGGCTCGTCTTGCGCCGGCTCCTTTCGCACGACGGCCGCGACGCTCGTCGCGTTGACCGAGCCGCGCCCGCTTGCTAGGTTGCGCGCATGCTCGACACGTTATCCCCGCACCGCGCGCATCACACGTGATGTCCGGCCGTTTCTGCCGTGCGAGGAGAATCGGCACCTCCCCTCCGGTTCTTTCGCACCTTCTCTGATGCGAATCCCGCGCCTCGTCCGGGAGCATCCCTACCGGGTGCTGGGACTTCTGGGGCTGGCGTGGTTCTTCATCCAGGTCCTCCGCCTGCTCCGCATGGAGCGGCTCGTGACGGGCGGAGAGATCTCCCTCCCGCTCGACGACAGCTTCATCTATCTGCAGTACGCGCGAGCCATTGCCGAGGGACACCCGTTCGTATACACGCCCGGGAACGCGCCGACGACCGGCGCGACGAGCCTCCTCTGGCCGTTCCTGCTCCTCCCTCCGCATCTCCTGCGCCTCGGCCCGTACGCCGGGATCGCCTGGTCGCTCACGCTGGGTGCGGTCGCGTTGTGCGTGAGCGCCCAGCTCATGGCTCGACTCGGCCACGTCCTGGGCGGAACGGCGGGGATGCTGCTCGCTTTCTTGTTGTTCCTCCTGAGCCCGCATCTGCTCTGGGGGTACATGACCGGGATGGAGATCGGGCTCTACGGGACGGTGCTCCTTGGCTCGCTCCTTCTCTACCTGCTCGAGCGCGAGGCCGCGGTCTTCCCCCGATTTCGCTGGATGCTCTTCCTGCTCGCGGTGTCCCGCCCGGAGGGCGCGATCCTGTGCGGCGTGTTCGGGGTGGCGATGGCTCTGGATCGCCGGCGCGCGGCGCGGAAGGGCACCGTTCCGGGATTCTTCAGCCCGGTGCTCCTTCTTCCCTTCGCCGCGGCCGCCCTTCCCTTCCTCGTGAACCTCGCGGTCTCGGGATCGATCGAGTCCACGAGCTCCCAGGCGAAGTCCATCCTGGCGGAGCCTCACCCGGACATCCGGCATCAGTTCCTGATGGACTCCCCCAAGGTCTGGGCGGCGATCCTCGCGGCGTACCTCTCCTGGCTCCAGCTGGGGATCGGCGCCATCATGGTCACCCGCTACTGGATTCCGACCGCCGCGGCGCTCACGCTCTTCGCGCTCTTCTCCTTCGTGCCGCGCCGGCGCCCCTGGCAGGACGGACGCGTGGTGCTCCTGCTCTTTCCCGCGGCGATTCTCGTGGATTCGCTCCCGGTCGCGTGGTCGGTCCACCTCTACCGTTACCAGCAGGGGTTCTATCCGGTCGTGCTCCTGTGTCTCGCCGCGGGCATCGCCCGTGCCGTCACCCTTATGTGGACCCGGCTCCCGCGCGCAGTGGCAATTCCCGCGGCCGCGTTGATCCTCGGAGTACCGCTCTGGGCCTGGTCCCCGGTCTTCACGGAGGTGTACGGCGGATTGGTCGAGTTCTACGGACGGAACTGCGAGAACATCCTGCATCAACAAGTACGGACGGGGCGTTGGATCGCGAAGGCTCTGCCCCAGGATGCGGTGGTCGCGATGAACGACGCGGGGGCGATCGCCTACTACGGAAACCGGTCCACCGTGGACCTGATCGGGCTCACGACGGAAGGGTTCGCCAAGGCCTATCGCTCGGGGATCGGATGCCTGTTCGAGAAGCTCCGCCGTCTTCCGCCGGGCCGCCTTCCCACGCACTTCGCCATCTACCCGGAGTGGTTCCCCTACCTCAAGGCGAGCGGCGTTCTGGGTCCGGAGATCTTCCATGCCCACCTCTCCGACAACACGATCAGCGGGGAGGACGACAAGGTGGTCTATCCCGCGCGGTGGGCGGACCGGCTCCATGCCGACTCGCTGGACCTCGTGCATCCGGAGATCGCGGGCACCCGGCGGCGCGACCGCCTGGACCTGGCGTGGCTCGACGACGAGGCGCGGCACGGATGGGTGTCGTACGGCTACGCCTTCGACGAGAAGCGCTCCGTCTGGCGGGACCGGCCCAGCGTCATCCTGCGCGACGTCCTGAGGCAGTACATCCCGGCGAACGGGAGCGGCCGCCCCGTCACCGATGGTGGAAGGAAGGTCTTCGCGTGGGAGCGCTTCCACATGTCGGTCGAGCCGGGAAAGGACGCCGTCCTGATCGCGCGCACCGACGCCTGGTACCCGAATCGATTGACCGTGAAGGTGGACGGCGCTCCGGCCGGGGTCTGGACGATCGGGCGCGCCGAGACCACGTGGGCCGAGCCCTCCTTCCGGATCCCGGGACCCCTGCTCGTCCGGCCGCACCCCGAGATCGAGGTCTACCGCGAGGACCCGAAGGACGGAGGGGAGTGGGCTCCCTTCCACTACTGGATCTATCAGTGACCGATCGAGACCGCGAGCCGCACGCGGTCGTAGGAGCCGCTCCAGGGATTCCTCTCCCGGGTCTCGGTCACCACGGTCACCTCGACGCTCTGGATCCGCCCCTTCGCCTCTCCCGAAGCGGACGCTCCCAGATCCTCGTCGCTCACGGTGCGGCCGTAGAACTTCCCCGCGCGGTCCTCGAGCGTTCCGGGTTTCCGCTCGAGCGCCTCTCCCCCGGCGTTCCGGTACGAGAAGAGCGGCACGTCCGGCGCGGCCGCCCGGGACGTGGTCCTCTGCGTGAGGCCATAGGCCACGATCTCCCCGGTCCCGGGAACCGGCATCGCGAGGGGATCGTCCACCGTGCTCACCTTCCGGCGCAGCACGTAGTCTCGAGGATTCACCCCCGTACGAAGCCAGGGATCCCCCCGGTTCGGGTCGAGGAAGTAGGTCACCGTCTCGCCCGGCTCGATCTCATGGTCGCCGTTTCGGTCCAGGGTGAAGGTCACGCGGAATTGCGAGGCCGTTCGGACGGAGGACGCGCCCGGGGAGTCCGCGCCATACCCCGCCGCGCGGAGCTCGCGCGAGAGAAGATCGATGCCGCTGCGGGCGTTCTGGGTCGCCTCGGCCAGCTCGATCCCCACCTGCCGGGATCGCTCCTGCCGGACGAAGATGGAGTAGATGGAGCCCGAGACCACAGCGCACGCGAGCAGCGCCCCGAGGATCTCGAGGTACGCGAAGGAGCGGCCGCGCTTCTCCGGATGGCTCACTGCACCGTCACCATCCCGGTGGGTCGCACGACCGAGAGGGACCGCTTGTATCCGTCCGAGTTCGAGTAGACGCGTGTTCCCGACTGGCTCGCGCTGCCGTCCGGGTAGAAGGTCGTGACGGGCGAGGGAAAGGGATTCGCCTCGGAGTTCCGGATGATGATCCAGGCCGGAGGAGGCACCGCGTCCTGCTTCCGCTCCCCCTCGTCCCAGGACCCGTTCCGGTTCTTGTCGTCGAACCAGGCCCAACCCTTCACCCCGTCGTCCCAGAGAAGCACGTATTCATGGCGCTCCGTCACGGCGCTCTCGCGGATCACCCGGATGGTCGCCGCCGCCGCGTGCACGCGGTCGTTCAGGTCCATGGCGCGCAGGAAGCGGTTCACGCCGGGAACGGCGAGCGCGGTGACGAGTCCCAGGAGGACCAGCACGACCAGGAGATCGGGCAGCGTGAAGCCCGCGCGGAGATGCCCGGGCGTGCGCCCACCCGCCATGCCTCGCGCGTCCGGCACCGGAATCAGTGAAGGAAGGACTGGTAGAAGCGGAAGAGCGGCTCGCCGTAGAGGCAGAGGGCGATGGCGGCCGGGGCCAGGAAGGTGCCGAAGGGAATCGCGGTCCGGCGCGAGCCCTTCCCGCGCGCGATGAGCAGCATTCCGAAGACCGAGCCGGCGAGGGAGGCCAGGAAGATGGCCCCGAAGACGCCCCCAACGCCCAGGAAGGCGCCCATCATCGCCGCCAGCTTCACGTCCCCTCCGCCCATGCCGGCCACGCCGGTCGCCTTCTCGTAGAGCGCGCCCACGAGCCAGAGGCTCACGCCTCCGGAGAGCGCGCCCAGCGCGGCTCCCGCGAGCCCCGGAGGTCCGAAGAGACTTGCCGCCAGGCCCAGCCCCACGCCGGGAATCGTCACGATGTCGGGAATCGTCCGCGTGTCGAGGTCGATCCACGCCACCGCGAGGAGCGATAGCAAGAACACCGCCTGCGGCACGAGCAGGATCGGATCCTCCACGCGGCGAACCAGGAGCCAGAGCAAGAGCCCGGAGAGGAGCTCCACCAGAGGGTAGCGCCACGAGATGGCCTTGCGGCAGTGGCGGCACCGGCCGCGGAGCAGCGCGAAGGAGAGGAGCGGGATGTTGTCCCAGGGAGAGATCGCCTTCTTGCAGCGCGGGCAGCGCGAGGGCGGATGCACGATGGACTGCCCGCGGGGCAGCCGCTCGATGACCACGTTGAGAAAGCTTCCCAGCACGAGCCCGAGGACGAAGGCTCCGATCTGTACCAGTCCCGATTCCGTCATCGCTCCCGCTTCCATCACCGGACTCCCAGGCGCAAGAGCTCCTTGCGCGCGACGTCCTGCATGTACGCGTTCCCGGTCAGGAGCGTGTGCTTCCAGAGGAGGATCGCCATCCCGGTGTTCCCCGCTTTCTGATTGGCGAACGCGGCGAAGCGCTCGGCGTATTCCGCATGATCGGGCATCCGGCTCGCCCACGTGAAGTATCGGCCTGCCGACGCGTAGTCGTGACGGCAGACGTAATGGAGGAACCCCGTCTCGAACGCGAGGCGCCAATTCGTGGGATTGGCTCGCAGCCCTTCCGTAAGAAGCGCCAGGCCACGCTCGGGCTGCCGCATCTCCTGCGCCAGCACGAATCCCCCGAAGACGTAGGCCTCGATGAACTGCGGGTCCAGCTCGGCCACGATCCGCATCACGTGGTCGATCATGCCGAACTTCATGTCCGTGAGCCGGTGCTCGCCGTAGTACTGCACGCCTCGCAGCCAGGCCAGGTCGGCCGCCGCCGTCTCGTAGCCGAGGGACGCGCGGCGCACCATGAGTCCTGACGGGTAATAGAGAAGCTCCTCGTCGCGGCTCGGCCCCAGCTTCGCGCTCACGGCATGGTGCACCCCGCCCGAAGCCGCCACGAAGAGCGCGGCCGTAAGGACGCCGAGGAGGGTCGCGCGGTCGAGGTACCGTGTCAACGGAACTCCCGCCGGCGAAAGATCGCCCCCGCGAGGATCAGCATCCCGATCACGTAGAGGAGCCCGTACGAGAACGCGTAGAGGATCCGCTCCATCCCGACCGGGGCGCCGTGCACGACGAGGCCGCGCGCGTTGAAGAGGTCGAGGTGCGGCAGCACCCAGTACGCGCCCTCCGCCATGGCGCGGAGCGCGGGCGCCCCCTGCGAGGCGAAATAGCGAAGGTCCTCGGCGAAGTGGCCCGCCACCGTCGCCGCGACCGCGAAGAAGGCGGTGAGCGCGGGCGTCGTGAAGGAGGAGAAGAGAACCACGACCGCCGTCACGATCCCGAGCTCGATCAGGTTGAGGCCCACCGCGCCCAGAACCTGCCACGGCGTGTCGTGATAGGCAACCGTCACGACCGCAAGCAGGATCACGGCCATCCCCGCCAGGAGCATCGCGGCGGTGACCCAGAGCCCGAGAAATTTCCCGACCAGGAATTCCTCGCGGCGGATCGGCTTCGCGAGCACCGCGTAGACGGTCCTCCGCTCGAGCTCCTTGTGGAGGAGGCTCGATCCCAGGAAGACGCACAGGAGGGTGGCCAGGAGCGAAGAGCCGGCGAGCCCGAAGTCGATGACCACCTTTCTTCCCTCGCCCAGCGCCAGTGGAGAGAGGACCTGCGATCCGATCAGGAGCATGAGCCCGAACAAGGCCAACACCAGCACGACGCGCTCCCGGGCGACTTCGCGAAGCGTGTTGTGCGCGATGGCGAGCGTGCGGGTCACCGGCGCCCCTCACGCGACGCTCCCAGGGCCCGGACGAAGTGATCCTCCAGGCTTTCACGCCGGGGCTCCACGGAGTCGATCTTGATGCCGGCGCCCACGAGCTCGCGCAGGATTCCCTGGAGCGAGGATTCGCTTCCGACGCGGACGACCCAGCGAGCCCCGACGGCATCGGCCCGGTGCCCCTGCGCCCGGAGTGCTAACGCGCGGTCCGCCGGAAGCGACTCGAGGCCGATCTCCCACTCCACGACCGAGGAGAGCAGCCCCTTCACCGTGCCCACCTCGAGCACGCGCCCCGCGTGCAGGATCGCCACGCGATCGCACAGGGACTCCGTCTCCGCGAGCACGTGCGAGGTCATGAGGATCGTGGTCCCCCGCTCGCGCTCCTCGCGGAGGAGCTGCTTCACGTCGGAGCGGCCGATCGGGTCCAGCCCCGACATGGGCTCGTCCAGCACCAGGAAGTTGGGCTCGTTCAGGAGCGCCTGCGCGATGCCCACCCGCTGCGTCATCCCCTTCGAGAACTTGCGTAGCGGCTTGCGCGCATGCGCGCTGAGGCCGAGTCGCTGGAGGAGCGCCTCCGCGCGTGCGCGGCGCGTCTTCGCGCGAATTCCGAAGAGCGAGCCCACCAGCTCCAGATATTCCATCGCGTTGAGATGGTCGTAGAAGCAGGGGTTTTCCGGAAGGTAGCCAAGTTTCCTCCGTGCGTCGGGGTCCCAGGGATCCCGGCCTTCGATGCGGATCAGGCCTCGGGTCGGCCGCGTCAGGCCCAGGATCATCTTGATCGTGGAGGTCTTCCCCGCGCCGTTCGGTCCCAGAAGGCCGAAGATCTCGCCACGCTCGAGGGTGAGCGAAACGCCGTCCACCGCGGTGAACGGCCGGAGCGTCATCGGGTCGCGATAGGTCTTCACGACCGACTCGAGCCGGAGGAGGGAGAGCGGCTGGACCTCGGTCAGGGAGTGGCCCGGCTTGACGCCGGCCATCCACGACGGTCTTCCGCGCGACCCATCACGCTCCTGACTCATCTCGTCACCCCCCTCGGAACGGTAGTGGGAATACCCGCCCGGCGAGTCGCAAGCCCTGTGCCATGCTCCCGGGCATGCGCGTTCCCTCCGAATGCGAGCAATGCCAAGGGGAAAAAAGAAAGCGGCGGGTCCCATGGAAGAAGACCCGCCGCTCCGTATTCAGCCGACGATTAACCGTTGGTCAGCGTCAGCGTCAGAAGCGCCGTCTTGCCAAAACCTTTGATCGTGTAGCCCGTCGTCGCACAGGGGTTCGCACCGAAGATGCCCTGCGCCGCCGGATCCGCAGCCCACGTGCAAGCGCTGTTCGCGCCCGTGAACGGATTCTTGGGCCACGCACCACTCGGGAAGTTCGCCAGCACGGCAGCGTTGTCCGCGGCCACCGGATACGTACCGGTATTCTTCACCGCGAAGTCTTCGATCGCCAGCTGGTAGCTGTGCATGTTCGCCTTCACACTCGCCTCACGAGCACGGTCCTGCATCGCGATGAAGTTCGGAATCGCGATCGCCGCCAAGATACCGATGATCACAACCACGATCATCAGCTCGATCAGGGTAAAACCTTTCTGATTGCGGAACATGTTCTCCTCCGTTGGTTGAACTACTGGTTAACCGTTCGTCAACAGCAGCGTCAAAAGCGCGGTCTTTCCGAACCCTTTGATCGTGTAGCCCGTCGTCGCACAAGGATTGGCGCCGAAGACTCCCTGAGCCGCCGGATCCGCGGCCCACGTCGCGGCGTCATTCGCGCCGCTGAAGGGATTCTTGGGCCAGTTGCCGCTCGGCAGGTTCGCCAGCACGGCAGCGTTGTCCGCGGCTACCGGATACGTCCCGGTGTTCTTCACCGCGAAGTCTTCAACCGCCAGCTGGAAGCTATGCATGTTCGCCTTCACGCTCGCTTCGCGTGCGCGGTCCTGCATGGCGATGAAGTTCGGAATGGCGATGGCCGCCAAGATCCCGATGATGACAACGACGATCATGAGCTCGATCAGGGTGAAGCCCTTCGAGTTGCTCATGTCCTGCACCTCCTCTCGGTCCCGCCTCCCTGGCGCATTCACACGTCCTGGTTGCCTTCCGGTATCCGAACAGAGCAACGCACATGCCATCCAAGGGCTCGGTGCCGAAGCGTGTGTCGCGCAGATACTTCCGCTCGAGAGGATGTGGCGGCGAACCGTGGCGGACACGTGATTCGAGCGGAATGCACGGGGGGACCCGTCCATTCTGCATATTGCATGATCCAACGAGGCACCGGTCAAAATGCGACCGTCCTCGGGGGCGTGCTCCCACGAAACGGTGCGGAGTTACTCCGGAAGAATGGCGGCGCCCTCTTTGAGAAGGCCGTACGAGATCAGCTTCCGGTAGAGCGTGGAGGGATTGATCCCGAGAATCTCCGAGGCGCGCTTCTTCTGGCCGCCGGTGTGATGGAGGACCCGGAGGATGTACTCGCGCTCCAGCTCCTCGAGGGTCAGGTTGGGATTGTCGATCACGAGGCTTCCGCGCCCCTTGCCGCCCTGGACCACCCGCTCCGGGAGGTCGTCCGGCGTGAGCACCCCGTCGTCGGTGAGGATCACGGCGCGCTCGATCACGTTCTCCAGCTCCCGGACGTTTCCGGGCCAGTCATAGGCCATCAGGCAGTCGCGCGCTTCCTTGGAGATGGTCTTGGTCTCCTTCCCTTGACCGAGCTTCTTGAGGAAGTGCTCGACCATCTCCTCGATGTCCTCCTTGCGCTCCCGGAGGGCCGGAAGGCGGATCTGGATCACGTTCAGGCGGTAGAAGAGGTCCGCGCGGAAGCGGCCTTCGGCCACGCCCCGCTCCAGGTCGGAGTTGGTCGCCGCGATGAGACGGACGTCGATCTTCCGGGGCTTGGTGCCGCCCACCGGAATGATCTCGCGCTCCTGTAACGCGCGAAGCAGCTTCACCTGCGTGGCCGGCAAGGTCTCCCCGACCTCGTCCAGGAAGAAGGAGCCTCCTCCCGCCACCGCCAGGAGCCCTTCCTGGTCGCGCACGGCGCCGGTGAAGGAGCCCTTCACGTGGCCGAAGAGGTTGCTCTCGAGGAGGTCCTTGGGAAGGGCGCCGCAATTGATCGAGACGAAGGGGCCGTCGGTGCGGCCGCTCATGTAGTGGATGCGCTTGGCGATGAGCTCCTTGCCCGTGCCGCTCTCCCCCACGATCAGGATGGTCGCGTCGGAGTCCGCCACCTTCTCCACCAGCTTCAATACTTTCGTGATCTGCTCGCTGTGCCCGATGATCTCCTTGGCGTCGTCGGTCCGCTTGAGCTGACGCTTGAGATACACGTTCTCGGACTGCACGCGGCGCATCGCGATCGCGTTCTTGATGACGAGGCGGATCTCGTCGTTCTTCGCGCTCTTCTCGAGATACTGGTAGGCGCCGCGGTTCAGGGCTTCGATCGCGGACTTCTGCGAGGCGAAGGCCGTGCGGATCACGACCGGAATGCTGGGATCCATCTTCTTGATTCCGGAAAGAACGCCCAGGCCGTCGATCTCGCCCGGCATCTTGATGTCCGTCACGACGACGTCGAAATTCTCTTCTTCCGCCTTCTGGAGCGCGTCCCGACCTGACGTGGCCACGTGCACCTCGTATCCTTCCTTGGTGAGAAGGATCGAGAGGAACTGGACCATGCTCTCTTCGTCATCCACCACCAGTATTTTTTCGCCGCTCACCTGATCCACCTCGCTCGACAAAGGGTTACGCCGCGTGGGCGACCGTACGTGCCGTTCTCGTGCTTCGGGGGACCCACACCCGCATGGTGGTTCCCCCTCCGAGACGGCTCTCCACTTCCAAGGCGCCTCCATGGCGTTCCACGATTCGGTTGGCGATCGCGAGCCCGAGACCGGTGCCCCCCCGCTTCGTGGTGTAGAACGGCTCGAAAATCAGATCGACTTCAGGCGCGGCGATTCCAATTCCGTTGTCCTGCACCTCGATGCACACCCAGGTCGTCGCGGGCGTTCCGGTCACGCTGACCGGCCGGTTGCGCCGCGCGGCGATCCTCACGTCCACCTTGCCCTCCGGCTCCACGGCTTCGAGCGCGTTCAGGACCAGGTTCATCAGCACCTGGCGCATCTGCTCGGAGTCCACGTGCACGAGCACCGCTTCTCCCTCGCCCAGGAAGCGCAGGCTCTTTCCCTCCGCGCTCGGGTGCCGCTGGGCGACATCCACGATGTCCTGGAGCAGGGTTTCCAGATCCAGGTCCTCACACTTGATCGGGCGCTCCCGCGCGTAGTCGAGAAGCTCGCGGATGAAGTTGTCGAGGCGCTCCGATTCGCGGACGACCAGGTCCAGGAGGCGGGCGTTCTCCCCCTTCACCTTGAGCTCCCGCTGCAGCACCTCCACCGATCCGCTGATTGGATTCAGGCAGTTCCGGATCTCGTGCGCGATCCCCGCCGAGAGCTCGCCGATGGCGGCCAGCGTCTCGCGCCGGCGGATCCGCTCCTCCAGGGCCCGGACCTCCGAGAGGTCCTGGAAGAGGCCGATCACGCCGCGGCGCCGTCCCTCCGGATCGCGGAGGAGGCTGGTGGAGATCCCCACCGGCATCCGGGTCCCGTCCGGCTTCGTGATCGTGATCTCGGCGCGGCTCGACGGGGCGCCGTGCTCCAGGGCGTCCCGCATCCGGTCGGTGAACTCCGCGAGGCCGGGTCCCAGCGCGTCCACGTAGGGCCGGCTCCGCATCGCGTCCACGGCGCAGCCCGAGATCTCCGAGGCCGCGCGGTTCCAGTGGCGCACGACGCCGTCCGCATCCACCGTCACGAGTCCGCTCGACATGTTCTCCAAGATGCTCTCCGTGTCGAAGAGCGCGCGGTTCAGCTCCGCGCGCGCGGTTTCGAGCGCCCGACGCCCTTCCTGAATCCGCCGCCCCAGGAGGCCCCCGATGACCCCGACCACGAAGAGCAGCGGCACGTACAGCACCATTCTCAGGAGTGACGCCCCGTCCCCCAGCCCCTGCGTCATCCCGTATCCCATCGACGGCATGAGGCCCTGCCGGGCCGCCAGGTAGAACCCGGCGTACGCGAGCGAGGCCAGCGCCGCGAGGAACACCCCGCCGCCCACCGAGAGGAAGATGCCCCCCAGGAGCGGCGCCAGGAGGTAGAGCGGCACGAACTGGCTTTCCGCTCCCCCCGTGAAAAAGACCAGATACGAGGTCGTGCCCACGTCCACGATGAACTGCGTGGCGAGCAGGGTCTTGGAATCCCCGCCGCTTTTCAGCACGCGCCGGTACGCGAGCCCCAGCACGCCCACCGCGAACAGGAAGAACCAGAACGGAAACTGGCGATCGAATCCGAGCGACGCCCCCGAGAAGCCCACCGCCATCCCGGTCACCAGCACCAGGAGCGCGACCCTGCCCAGGATCACGGCCTCGATCGCGAGGCCCGAATCCAACACCCGCTCGGACCCCGGCTCTTGAAGACGCTCGGTCATCCTCGAGGGTCTAGCCGCTGCCGGCGACCACGTTGATCAGCTTGAACATCGGCAGATACATGGCGATCACCATCCCGCCCACGATGCCGCCCATGAAGACGATCATGACCGGCTCGATGAGCGAGGTCAGCGAATCCACCGCCGTATCCACCTCGTCGTCGTAGAAGTCGGCGATGCGCCCGAGCATGTCGTCCAGGGCACCCGTCTCCTCGCCCACGGAGATCATCTGCACCACCATCTGCGGGAAGACCGTCGACTGGCGGAGCGGCGCCGAGATCGTCTCCCCTTCGCGGATGCTCGCCCGCGCGGCCATGATCGCTTCCTGGATCACGCGGTTGCCCGAGGTGCGGGCCGTGATCTCGAGGCCGTTCAGGATCGGAACGCCCGAGGAGATCAAGGTGGACAGCGTGCGCGTGAATCGCGCCACGGCTCCCTTGCGGATCACGTCCCCCATGACCGGGACCCGGAGCATCAGCTTGTCCACCTGCATGTGGCCCTTCTCGGTGATGTAGTAGCGCTGGAACGCCACCGCGCCGACCACGATGACGCCGAGCAGCACCCACCAGTAGGAGCGCAGGAACGTGCTCAGCCCCATGACGATCTTCGTGGGAAGCGGCAGGTCCGCGCCGAATCCGGTGAACATGCGGGCAAACGTGGGGATGATGAAGATGAGCATGAAGGTCGTGGCCAGACACGCCACCGACATGACGACGGCCGGATAGACCATCGCGCTCTTGATCTTCCGCTTCAGGGCCTCGGCCTTCTCGATGTAGGTCGCGAGGCGCTGGAGGATGTTGTCGAGAATACCGCCCGCCTCGCCCGCCTCGACCATGTTCACGAAGAGCTCGTCGAAGACCTTGCTGTGCTCCTTCTTGCCCAGCGCCTCGGCCAGCGTGGTTCCCGCCTCGACGTCGCGCATGACCTGCCCGATGGTGTTCCGGAAGAACTCCTTCTCCGTCTGCTTGGAGAGGATGTCCAGGCACTGGACCAGGGGCAGCCCGGCGTTGATCATCGTGGCGAACTGGCGCGTGAAGATGGCGAGGTCGCGCGTCGACACGGTGGCGCCGAAGTTGGGGATGGCGAACTTCATCTCCGCCTTCTTCTCGCGAACGGAGGAGATGATGATCCGGCGCTTGCGCAGCGCGGACAGCGCTTCTTCCTGGCTGTCCAGCGTCAGCTCGCCGGTCTGGATCTCCCCGGCGGTCGTACGGCCCTTCCACACATAGACTGGCACCGCGGCTCCCCCTTGCTTGCGCGCCGGCTAGGCGGCGACGTGGACCCCGACCTTCTCGAGCATCTGCTCGAGCTCCTTCGCGTCGGAGCTCCGTCCCAGCGCTTCATCCAGCGAGATCTGCTTTCCAACGTAGGCCTGGAAGAGCGCCTGGTTCATGGTCTGCATGCCGTGCTTCGTGCCCGCCTGCATGAGGCTGTAGATCTGATGGGTCTTGCGCTCGCGGATGACGGCGCGCACCGCCGGCGTGCAGATGAGGATCTCGGGGACCATGACCCGTCCCGGCCCCTTGGCTTTGGGAATGAGCTGCTGCGTCACGACACCCTCGAGCACGAACGCCAGCTGCGAGAGCACCTGCTGCTGCTGGGTGCTCGGGAAGGCGTCCACGATGCGGTTGATCGACTCGTACGCCGAGTTGGTGTGCAGCGTGGCCAGCACCAGGTGTCCGGTCTCGGCGATGGTGAGCGCCGCCGCCATCGTCTCGAGGTCGCGCATTTCTCCGATCAGGATCACGTCCGGATCCTGGCGCAGCACGTACTTGAGGGCCGTCACGAACGTCGTCGTGTCGGAGTTGATCTCGCGCTGGTGGACGATGCACTTCTTGTGGTGATGCACGTACTCGATCGGGTCCTCGATCGTGATGATGTGGCCGGCCCGCGTGGTGTTGATGAGGTCGATCATGCACGCGAGCGTCGTCGACTTGCCGCTTCCGGTCGGCCCGGTCACCAGGACGAGGCCCTTCTGCTTGACCGTGAAATCGCGGACGATCTTGGAGAGGCCCAGCTGCTCGAAGGTCAGGATCTCGTACGGGATCTGTCGGATGGCCATCGACGTGACGCCGCGCTGCACGTAGACGTTGGCGCGGAACCGGCTCAGACCCGGCACGCCGAACGAGAGGTCCAGCTCGTGGGTGGTCTCGAAGCGCTTCCGCTGCTCCTCCGTGAGGACGCTGTACGCAAGCTGCTGGGTCAGGTTGGGCGTGAGGGGCGGATGCTGCATCGGCGTGATGGCGCCGTCGATCCGTACCTGTGGCGGAACGCCCGCGGAGATATGAAGATCCGAGGCCCGCAGCTTGATCATTTCATCCAGCAATTGGCGCAGCGAAACCATGATCTCCCCTCCGTGACGGCTAACGGTCGGCCGCGGTCTCCTTCAAGACCTCTTCGGCCGTCGTAATCCCCTTCTTTAACTTGATCAAGGCGTCGCTGCGGAGCGTGAGCATCCCGTCCGCCACGGCCGACTTCTTGATCTCGGCGGTGGAGGAGCGGTCGAGGATCTGGTCGCGGATCCTGGGCGACAGCGGGAACACCTCGTAGACGCCGCACCGGCCCTTGTAGCCGGTGTTGTTGCAGTCGAGGCAGCCCTTTCCCTCGACGAAGCCCCCCTTCTGCACGTCCGCCTCGGAGAGCCCCAGCTCGCGGACCACCTCCGGATGGAGCTTGATCTCGGTGCGGCACGAAAGGCAGACCTTGCGCAGAAGACGCTGGGCGCAGATGAGGTTGATCGAGGAGGCGACGAGAAACGGCTCGATGCCCATGTCGATGATTCGGTTGACCGTGCTGGGAGCGTCGTTGGTGTGCAGGGTGGAGAGCACGAGATGGCCGGTCAACGCGGCCTTGATCGCGATGGAAGCGGTATCCAGGTCGCGGATCTCACCCACCATGATGATGTTGGGGTCCTGGCGGAGGAACGCCTTCAGCGCGGCGGAGAACGTGAGGCCCACGTCCTCGTGGATCAGCACCTGATTCACCCCGTCGAGGTTGTATTCCACCGGGTCCTCGGCGGTCATGATGTTGGTCTCAGGCACGTTGATCTTGGACAGGGCCGAATAGAGCGTGGTGGTCTTTCCGCTTCCGGTCGGTCCCGTCACGAGCACCATCCCGTACGGCTGCGCGATGGCGTAATGGAAGTCCTTGAGCGCCTGCTCCTGGAACCCCAGCTTGTTCAGGTCGATGTTCAGGTTGCCTTTGTCGAGGATACGCATCACGACCTTCTCGCCGTAGATCGTCGGGAGGCTCGAGACGCGCAGGTCGATGGTGCGGCCGAGGAGCCGCAGCTTGATGCGCCCGTCCTGGGGCACGCGGCGTTCCGCGATGTCCAGCTCGGCCATGATCTTCAGCCGCGAGATGATCGCCGCCTTCATGCGGAACGGGGGCGCCATCATCTCGTAAAGCGTTCCATCGATCCGGAAGCGGACGCGGAGCGCCTTCTCGTAGGGCTCGATGTGGATATCGCTCGCTCCCTTGCGGACCGCGTCCGTGATGAGCGAGTTCACCAGCTTGACGACCGGGGCCTGCTCCGCCTCTCCGAGGAGCGTGACGTCCGGGGTTTGATCCTCCTCCTCCTCGATGACCTCGATCTCGTCTTCCATCCCCTTCATCACGTTCTCGAAGCTCGCGACCGAGTCGTACGCCTTGTCGATCGCCTTCTTGATGGCGGCGTCGGGCGCCACGACCGGCTGGACTTCGAATCCGGTGATGAACTTGATGTCGTCGATCGCGAAGATGTTGCTGGGATTGGCCATGGCTACGGTGAGCCGGCGGCCGCTTCGGGAAATGGGGACGATCTGGAACTTGTTCGCCACGTCACCGGGGATCAGCTTGGTGACGGCGTGGTCGGGCATGAAGTTCGTCAGATCGATGCTGGGCACCGAGAATAGCTCGGAGAGAAACTTGGTGAGGCTTTCCTCGGTGATGGCGCCCAGCTTCACGAGGGCCTGGGTGATGCTTCCGCCGCCGGTCTTGATCTGCTGCTGGGCCTTCTGCAGCGCGTCCGGTGGGATGAGCTTGGCTTCCAGCAGTTTGAGTCCGACGTTTTCCTGCTGCACGGGTGTCATCCCCCGGTGGTTTTCGTTTCGTTATGGAAAGGTGGGTCCCTGCCGCGCGGGCATGGGAAAGGCTGGAAGGACTTTCGCAAGTCCGGTGCCAGCATCACGCACGCATCTTGTTTGGGGGTCAGGGCGCGGGGACCAAAGGGATTGCGGGAATGGAGGGGCGGACCCAGGGGGGCGCGCGGCGTGCGCTCGGCACGAACCGGTGCAAAATGCATCGGTCAGAATCCGTTCAGTGAATCCCCTCCTGCCGTGTCGGGAAACGAGAGATAGGCCTGGATTCGCGCGAGCGTTTTCGGGCCGATTCCGGGAACGCGGAGGAGCGATTGCGGCGAGTCGTACGCGCCCGCGCGCTCACGGTCGGTGACGATGCGGGCCGCGAGCGCGGGGCCGATCCCGGGAAGGCGCATGAGCTCGGTCTCGCCGGCGCGGTTCACGTCGATCCGTCCCACCGGCGCCTCGCGGGGACGCCGTGACGGAGATGCCGCGGGTTCGCGAGCCGAGGCTTCGGGCACCGTACGGAGAGGCCTGGAGGATGCGTCGTGCTCCGTCAGCTCCCGGACGATCTCCTGAAACGATTCCGCGTGGGCTCGCCTCCACTCGCGGAATCCCTGCCCGAGAAGAAGAGCCGCGATCACGAACGCCACTCCGGCGCGCATCTCCCGTCCCCACATCCCCGCGTCCCCCGCTCAGTCCAGGAGATTCCAGGAGACGCCGAACTGGAGCGCTCTTCCCGGCGTCGGGGCTCCCGAGGGGAGGGCGGGATCCCAGATCGCGCTGCCCGGTCTTCGGTCGAGGACGTCGCGCACGCGCAGGAACATGCCCGCGGATCCGAAGTCGGCGGAGACCGAGCCGTCCCAGGTCACCTGACCCGGCTCGCGAATCAGCCCGAGGCGGGGCCCTCGCGCGTGGGAAGCGACCTCGAGACGCAGCGGAAGGTCTCCCTTGAAGAGGACGAGGCGCCATGCCACGGCCGCTTCGATCGCGCGCCGGGGAGGAGAGCCAGCTTGAGGCGAGAGAGAATCGGGACCGCCCCGGATCCAGCCCACGCCGCGAAGGCGGAGGGCGCCCCGGCGAAGCTCCCAGGCCAGGGCGGCGTGCGATACCCAGCCCGAGCCGCGCGCGCCCGCGATCGAGGATACGTCGTAGAAGCCTCCGGAGGTGTCCGCGCTCACGTTCCAGCCGAAGTCGTCGGTGACGCGCCGATACGATCCGGAGAGCTCGAGATCGAGCCCCTCGAATGGAGTGAAGACGGCCGATCCCAGAGGGCCCGTCAGGCGGCGTGGCTTCAAGGTGGGATCCCCCGATCGGACGAGGCGGCTGTCGTTTCCCGAGGGGCCGAAGAAGTCGTGCTGGCTCGCGGGCGTCAGAAGATCCACCCAGGTCGGCCGCTCGTGCGCCGATTCCAGATCCAGGCGGCCGCGGAGGCGCTTGGCGCCGGCCCAGAGCGACCCCCTCGCGTCCCAGAAGGCGGGCTGCGTCTCGCGCACGTCGTACGCGGCGTCCAGTCCCGCCCCGGCCTTGGACCCGAGCGCAAGACGCACGCCGCCGTGGGCGCGGGCGTCCCCGCGCCGCTCCTTCAGCGTGGGAAGCGAGCTCATCTGATGGAGGAGCTTCCTCGACGCGGCCCGGAGCGACGTGATCCAGGTGACGCTCGGCGCGGACCGCCAGGCCATGGCTCCTTCCGCGACCATCATCGGAAATTCCCAGCCCTCGCGCGTGCCCGCGTCGGGGGAGCGATTCAGGTCCGTGGAGATCACCCAGGTCTCCTTCTCCTTCCCGATTCCGAACCGCCAGGAATCGCTGAACCGCTCCCCGGCGCGCGACGCGATCAGCGTCACGTGCCTCCGGTCCCATTCGCTCCTTCCCGGGGTCTCGAAGAGGTCGCCCGCGGACACCGAATCCTCGATCGTGCGCTTGTGGAGGACCCCTTCCAGCTCGAGCCGGTGCGAGGCGACGCGGCCCAGCTCGGCGCGCAGCGCGTAGCGCGAGGTCTTCGCCGAGAGGAGCGGCGCCCATCCGTCGGCATCGTTCTTCGTATAGGAGGCGTACACGCGCCTCCGGAAGGCCGTCGTCTGCAGGCGGATTCCCGAGAGCTGCGCGTTCCCGCTCCCTCTCTGGTAGACGAGCGTCGTCCGCGAGACGCCGCTCCCCGTCGTGTCTCCGGGGGCCGGAAACGCGGGCCCTCGAGGCACCGGACGGGTCAGCGCTTCCCCGGGACCGCCGAACGACTCCCGCTCGAGGGGAAACCGAAGGCTGTCGAGATCCAGCGCCTCGACCCCATCCGCGCGCGGATCGTCCAGCGCGAACGCCATCCAGGGAGCCCCCCAGCCGTACGTGATCGAGCCGATCAGGTGCTCGTCGGTGGCGCGCTGGGTATCCAGGAACGAGGTCAGGAGCCGAACCGGTCCTCCCCCGCCGGGGAGCGCGAGCGAGCCCTCCGTGGGGCCGGAGATCGGGAGCACGCTGATCGCGGCCGCGCGATGAAATCGAAGGGCGTCCTCGAGCGAGGCGGCTCCCATCTTGCGCTGCGCGTCCACGTCGATCGATCCCGCCGCCTGGGGAGGCTCGGGAAACGGCTCGACCGTGAGCCGGCTGCGCTGGATCCCCGAGGGAGGCGGAAGGGGTGCGGGCCGCGTCGAGTCGGCATCCCCGGCCACGGCCCCGGCGCGCGCCGGCGAAAGAACGCTCAGGAAGAGCAGCGCGGCGAGAAGCATCCGAGCTTCAGCCCGCATGCCGCGCCGCCATGGGATGCTGCTGGAGCCACGGGATCGCGAGATTCCCGATCAGCCCGAAGATCACGAGGTTGGACGCGAGATGCTGGAGCGCGGGCAGGAGCCCGAGCGCGATCGAGACCGTGAACGATCTGAAGGCGATCCCCTGCGCGACGTTGGTCAATGCGTCGTAGAGAACGGTCGCGATGAAGCCGCACGCGAGCAGGATGGGAACGCGCGCCCGCGCCCCCGGCGTGCCGGCCTCGAATCGCAATAGCCACGGCCGCGCCAGCCCGCCGATCGCGCCGACGGACGCGCCGCCCAGTACCTGCGCCACGAGGATCCAGGGATGGGGCGGACCATAGGGGTTCAGGACGCTGAAGAGGAGCCGCGCGACGGCGCCGATCCACACTCCCCACGCCGGCCCGGCGAGCAACCCGGACAGGAAGACCGCCATGGTGAACAACTCCACGAAGAACAGATACGGGAACAGGAGCAGCTTCGCGTAGCCGCACGCGACGGAAAACGCGATGAGGGAGGAGCTCAGAACGATGGTGCGCATCGTGAGGAGGCGACGCAACGCTAGCAGATGGCGCAGCGTGGCGCAACGCTGCTAGTTGCGGGAGCGAACCGTCCGGCGCGTGCGGAGCATGGTGTCCAGAGGAGGCAGGATCTCGTCGGGCACCGGCACGCTTCCGATGACCACGCCCGGGGTGCGCTCGCCGTGGTAGTCCGAGCCTCCGGTCATGAGGAGCCCGTGGAGCTGGGCGTAGCCGCGGTAGCGCTCGATGGAGGCGACATCGTGCTTCGAATGCCAGACCTCGATCCCGTCGAGCCCGCGCCGGGCCCAGGCGGGGATCAGATGATCGCGGTTCAGCGTCCCGGGATGGGCCAGGATCGTGACGCCGCCCGCGTCGCGCACGATCGAGGTCGCCTCCTCGAGCGTGACCTTGGGCTTCGGAACGTACGCGGGAGCGTGATGGCCGAGGTAGCGCTGGAAGGCCTCGTTGAAGCTCTCCACGTGTCCCGCGCGCAGCAGCGCCTCGGCGACGTGAGGCCGTCCCAGCGCGCCGCCGCTCGCGATCTCCTCCACGTCCTCGATTCCGATCCGGATCCCGAGCCCCTTCAGGCGCATGAGGATCTTCCGCGCGCGCTCGCGCCGCCCCTCGCGGTAGCGGCGGACCGCCGCGGTCAGCGGAGGATCGGACTCGTCGAAGCCGTAGGCCAGGAGGTGTACGTCCATCCCCTCCTCGCTCACCGAGAGCTCGACGCCGGGGATGAGGCGGATGCCGAACCGCGCGGCGCAGGCAGCCGCCGCGGGCAACCCGTCCAGCGTGTCGTGATCGGTGAGGGCAAAGACCTCCACGCCGTTCCCCGCCGCCATGCGCGCCACTTCCTCGGGCGCGAACGAGCCGTCCGAAGCGTTGGAGTGCATGTGGAGATCGATGCGCCCCATGTCAGCCTCGATCCTCCGAGCGCGCCAGTTTCTGCTTCAGCTCCTTGACCTTGCTGGCCACTTTCAGGAAATCCACGTTCAGGAGATACACCTCCTCGAAATGCTGGAGTGCCCGGTCCAGGTCGCCGAGGCGCTCGTTTGCCACCGCCAGATTGTACCGGATACTGATCGTCTCCTCCGGGCCATAACCGGGAAGCTCGAGCGCGCGTGTCAGCTCACGGGCGGCCGAGGCCGGCTCGTTCTTCTCGAGGAAGCAGAGGGCGATCATCTCGAGGCACTTCACCTCCATGGGGCCGCCCTTCGAAGCCACCTGGAACTCTCCGATCGCTTCGTCGTAGAGACCCATCTCCATGTAGGCCATGCCCAGATCGTAGTGGCTCTCGTGATCCTCGCCGGAGATCCGCTCGCTGACGCCCGCCTTGAACTCGTCGATGATCTCCTCGAGATCGATGAGAGCGTCCTGGCTCTGGGGCTCGTCGTCGCGGACGCGGACGCTCGCCGCCGGACGATCGTCCGGCAGCGCGTCGAGGTCGACGGGCCCGCTCCCCGGCTGCTCGCCGTTCAGGATCGTGTCGAGCCGCTTGATCCGGCTCCGCGCGCGGTCGTTCCCGGGATCCAGCTCGAGCGCGCGGATGAATTCGATGCGGGAAAGCTCCCACTCCTCGTGGCCGAGATACACCTCCGCCAGATCGAAGCGCGCCGTGGCCTCGGCCGGAATGTCTCCCGCCTTCTCGGTGAGCTCGACCAGACGGCGAAGCGCCGCTTCGTGCGTGGGCTCCACGCCGAGAAGCGCCTGGAGAAGCTGGCGCGCGCGTGGGAGGTCGCCGCGGAAGAACGCGGTCTCGCTCGCCTTCCAGTACTCCTCGGCGGCGAGGTCCCGGTTCCCGGCCTGGAGATAACCCTCGGCCAGCTCCTCGTGGCTGTGCGCCTCGGGCTCCGGCTGGGCCAGAACCTCCTCGGGCTCGAGCTCCGGAGGGGGCTCGGGCGCCGCGTGCGCGGGAGCCGGAGGCACCTCGACCGCGGCCTCCTCCGCCGTGGGAGCGTCGTAGCTGAGCGCGCGAGAGGAAGGGTCGAACCCCGCGTGCGCGGGAGCGGGGGGCGCATCCATGGAGGCCGCGGCGTCGGCGGCCGCCACCGGACCGGTGGGACTGACGGGAGCGGCGTGGAACGAAGTGAGAAGCCCGGGAGCCAGGGTGGAGACCCGCTCGCGGATCTGCTCCGCCTCCGCGTGACGGCCGCTCTGCCGGACGCGCTCCGCGCGGCGCAGAAGCTCTTTCCCGGCGCGGTCCGGCTGGTCCGCGCGCATCGCGATCTCGACGTACTTCTCGGAGAGATCGTCGTTGTCGGGAGAGAGCTTCAGCACCTCGTCCAGCACGCCCAGGGCGGCGTCATGGTCCTGCCGGCGGATCGAGCCTTCGGCAAACTCGAGGAAGTGGATCTGGGCGTCTCCAAAGAGCCCCTCCTTCGCGTACAGCTCGCCCAGCGTGCGATGGATGGCGAGATCCTCCTTGGAAATGCGGAGGATCTTCTTGCAGACCGCGATGGCGTTCTTGTAGAGCTCGGTCTTGGCGTATTCCTCGATGGCCTGGCGGTAGCGCCGCACGGCTTCCTGCATGGAGCCGCGCTTGGCAAGGAGGTCCGCGACGACGATGAAGTCGTACGGATCCTTGTCGCCTCCCTCGAAGAGCTTTTCGTATTCGGTGATCGCACCGCCTACGTCGCCCTTCTGGAGAAGCTGCTGGGCCTTCCGCTTGACCGCGACGCTTCGATCTACCATCCGCCCTCATTCCCTCGCCGAAGAATCGAACCTCATGCCGTCCCGATGCGCCGATCCACTTCCGCCACGCAGGAGGCGTGAAGCTCCTTCGCGCGCGCGACGCACCGGTCCATCCTCTCCTGGAACTCCTGCCGCTCGGCTCCGGGCACATCTTTGAGATTGATGCGCACGTTCAACGCCGCGCCCTCGGCGCCGCCGCGCGCGAGCCACGCCGCGACCCCCGCGTCGCTGACCGCGTTCGGATTTCCGTACGTGGCGACCTCCCGCGCGATCTCCAGCGCGCGAACGCAGGCCTCCGCCGTGTGGAGCGGAACCCGCGTCGCGTTTCGCGCCGCATCGACGAGCGATTGACTCCGGAGCGCCACCTCCTCCGGCGTGCGCTGCGAGAGGCGCATCGCGCCGCGGTACGCCTCGTAGGCGCGCGCGTCCTCGCGCACCAGATCGAAGAGCTCGCGGCGAAGCGCTTCCGCGCCCGTCTCCGCCTCGCGCATCCGGGCTTCGTGCTCCGCGTACTTCTGCTTCCCGATCGTGAGCCGCGCCACCATGGTCGCAAGCGCCGCCGCCAGCGCTCCCGCCAGGGCGGACACGCTTCCGCCTCCCGGCGTGGGTGCTGAGGACGCAACGTCCTCCAGGAACTCCGCCACCGACTGCTCGGTGGCGCCGATCCGCCGCTCCAGGCGGTTCTCGAGGATCTGATCGCGCGAGAAGTTCTCGAGCTTCAAATGGTGCTCGGCCACGTCGATCAGCGCGTCCTGAACGACCAGACCCACGACCTCGCTTCCGACGATCGGAACGCCGTAGCGCTCCGCCTCGTCGCGAATCAACGCGAACACGCGCTGCACGGGCGTACCCCAGGTATTCACGAGGTTCATCGAGATCTGAACGATGCCTCGCTCCCGGAGCTCGAACCCCAGCGCCTTCACGTAGCGAAGTCCGCCCGTCTGGAACCGGATGGCCTTCGCGATCTTCTTCGCGATCTCGACGTCCTTCGTGCCGAGATTCACGTTGAACGCGAGCAACGGCATCCGCGCGCCGACCGCGATCGCGCCGGCGCTCGGATGGATCTGGGGCGGCCCGAAATCCGGGACGCGGTCGGGATTCGTCCCGATCTCGCGCGCCAATCCCTCGAATTCTCCGCGCCTCACGTCCGCGAGGTTCTGCCTCGCGGGCCGTGTTGCCGCGGCTTCATAGAGATAGACCGGGATCTGGAGCTCCGTGGCGATCCTCGAGCCCGCGATGCGCGCCAGCTCCACGCATCGCTCGAGCCGGGTCGATCCGACCGGAACGAAGGGCAGGACGTCTGTGGCTCCCATCCTGGGATGTTCACCTCGATGCCGGCGCAGATCGATCAGCTCGGTCGCCTTCCTGACGCCCCTGAGCGCCGCCTCCACCACGGGTTCAGCCTCCCCTACGAACGTGATGACGCACCGGTTGTGGTCGGCGTTCATTTCCTGGTCCAAAAGCCGGACCGACCGATCGCTCGAAATTTCGGCAGCGATGGCCCGAACTACAGATAAATTTCGGCCCTCACTGAAGTTGGGGACGCACTCCACAAGTTCGCTCATGATTTCTCCTTACGGGAAACACGCTCGACGAGATGGGCTGGTGCGATGCGCACAACGAACAATCGTACAAGGACTTCTGGCGAGTGCTTCAAGAAGAACAGGAGCGCTGGTCTCGATCCATCGCCACCGCTCCGCGCTTGACCACCATCCGGACGTGCTCCTCGGCATAGTGATAGGGGATGTGGCGGTAATCTGTCGCTTCGAAGAAGACCACGTCGGCCTGGTGCCCCGGCTGGAGCCGGCCGAGCCGGCCCCCTTCTCCGACCGCGCAAGCCGCGTTCGCGGTCGCCGCCATCCACGCCTCGGCCGGGGTCATCCGCATCTGCGTGACCGCGAGCGTCAGGGTCATCGACATCGAGGAGCACATCGTGCTCCCCGGATTGAAGTCGGTCGCGAGCGCGACCGGGAGGCCCATCTCCACCATCACCCGCGCGCGGGCGTACGGGAGCCCCAGCGTGAACGCGGTGCCGGGAAGAAGGACCGCGACCACGCCGGCGCGGCTCATCGCGCGGAGCCCTTCGGGCGAGGCATGGAGGAGATGGTCCGCGGACGTCGCCCGGAGCTCCGCGGCGAGCGAGGCGGCGCCGACGTCGGCCAGCTCGTCCGCGTGGAGCTTGATCCCCAGTCCCGCCTCGCGCGCGCGCAGGAGAATCCGGCGGGATTCCTCCACCGTGAACACGCCGCGATCGCAGAAGACGTCGCAGTAGCGCGCCAGGCGCTCCTTCGCGATCGCGGGAATCATGCTCTCGGTCAGGAGCGTCACGTAGTCCTCGCGCCGGGCGCGATGCTCGTCCGGCACTTCGTGCGCTCCGAGGAAGGTGGGAACGACCTCGACCGGAGAGGATTCCGACGCAGTCCGTAGGGCCTGGAGCTGCTTTCGCTCCTCCTCGAGGGAAAGGCCGTATCCGCTCTTCGCCTCGACGGTGGTCGTGCCCTGCGCGAGCAGGTGCTGGAGGCGCTTCCGCACCGATTCGGCGAGCGCCGGTTCGGAAACCGTTCGGAGATGCCCCACGCTCGCCCGGATGCCGCCGCCGCGCTCGGCGATCGCCGCGTAGCTCTCGCCCCGGGCGCGCGCGTCGAATTCCATCTCGCGCGTGCCCGCGAAGGGAAGATGAGTGTGGCAGTCCACGAAGCCGGGAGCCACGAGGAGTCCGCGCGCGTCGAGCACGCGGCGCGCCTCCGAATCGGGATAGCGCTTCCGCACCTCCGCGGTCTTCCCCGAGGCGACGATCTTCCCATCGATCGACGCCAGGGCGGCGTCCTCGAGCAGGAGGGGGCGGTCGAGATCGGGACCCAGGAGCGGCCCCGTTCCCTCGGGCGCGGTGATGAGCTGGGCGGCCGACACGACGAGAAGGTCGCACTTCACCGGCGGCCGTCTCTCATCGGGAGCTTTGCGATCACGTCTCGCCGGGAAGGGGAAGCTTGTGCTTGCGCGCGTTCGCGAGCGCCTCGGGATAGCCTGCGTCCGCGTGGCGCCAGATCCCCATCGCGGGATCGTTGGTGAGCACGCGGCGCATGCGCGCGAGCCCGGCCGGCGTGCCGTCCGCGACCATCACCATGCCGGCGTGGATCGAGTTCCCGATGCCCACGCCCCCGCCGTGGTGCACGGACACCCACGAGGCGCCGGAGACCGCGTTCAGGAGCGCGTTCAGGATGGGCCAGTCGGCGATCGCGTCGCTTCCGTCCATCATCGCCTCCGTCTCCCGATAGGGAGAGGCGACGGAGCCGCAGTCCAGATGGTCGCGTCCGATCACGATCGGCGCCTCCACGAGGCCCCGCTCCACGAGCCGGTGGAGCGCTTCCCCGAAGCGCGCGCGCTCCCCCATTCCCAGCCAGCAGATGCGCGCGGGAAGTCCCTGGAAGCGGACGCGCTCGGAGGCGAGGCGGATCCAGCGGTGGAGCGATTCGTTCTCGGGAAAGAGCTCGAGCACGGCGCGGTCGGTGGCGTGGATGTCCGCGGGGTTGCCGGAGAGGGCGGCCCAGCGGAAGGGCCCCTTTCCCTCGCAGAAGAGGGGGCGGATGAACGCCGGCACGAATCCCGGGATGTCGAAGGCATTCGCGACGCCGGCTTTGACCGCCTGCCCCCGGATGTTGTTGCCGTAGTCGAACGTGATCGAGCCCAGCGTGAGGAAGCGGAGCATCGCGCGGACGTGGACCCCCATCGATTCCACCGAGCGCCGCGAGTACTCCTTGGGATCCGAGCGGCGCAGCTCCAGAGCGTCGGCGAGCGACAATCCCGCCGGGATGTAGCCGTTCAGCTCGTCGTGCGCCGAGGTCTGGTCGGTGACGAGATCGGGCCGCGCCCCCCGGCGCGCCAGCTCGGGCAGCGCCTCGGCGGCGTTCGCCACGAGGCCGATGGAGACCGCCTCCTCCTTGTTCACCGCCTCGTCCACCCAGCGAAGCGCCTCCTCGAGCGAGCTCGTGCTCTTGTCGAGGTAGCGCGTCTCGACGCGCCGGCGCACGCGCTCGGGATCCACCTCCACCGCGAGGCACACGCCCTCGTTCATCGTGACCGCCAGAGGCTGGGCGCCTCCCATCCCGCCCAGGCCCGCCGTCAAGGTCCAGCGTCCGCGAAGCGACCCGCCAAAATGCTGGCGCGCGGCTTCCGCGAAGGTCTCGTACGTGCCCTGGAGGATTCCCTGCGTTCCGATGTAGATCCAGGAGCCCGCCGTCATCTGCCCGTACATCGTGAGCCCCTTCGCCTCCAGGCGCCGGAACTCGTCCCAGGTTGCCCACGCGGGCACGAGGAGCGAGTTCGCGATCAGGACGCGCGGGGCGTCGGGATGCGTCTTCGCGATCCCGACCGGCTTCCCCGACTGCACGAGAAGGGTCTCGTCCTGCTCGAGCGACCGGAGCGAGCGCACGATCGCGTGGAACGCCTCCCAGCTCCGCGCCGCCTTCCCCGTGCCCCCGTACACGACGAGGTCCTGCCAGCGCTCGGCCACCTCGGGATCGAGGTTGTTCATGAGCATCCGGAGCGCCGCTTCCTGATGCCATCCCTTGCACGAACGCGTCGTGCCGCGGGGGGCGCGGACGGCCTCGCGCGGCGGTGTGCCCGCCAAGGTTTCCGCGCGCGCGCTCAAAACGCCTCCACCTGGGCCAGGTCCGCCGCGGCCCCCGACGCGATCCACTCGTCCAGCGCGGCCAGGTCCCGATCCTGGCGCCGATCCTCGTCGAGCGGGGGCACCACCCCGCGCAGTCCCTCGACGGCGCGCATGAGCCGCTCGCTGGAGCGGAGGGGGTGCAGGAGATGGATTCCCTGGGCCGCGCAGAGAAGCTCGGCGGCCACGATGCGCCGCACGTTCCGGACGAGCGAGAGCGCCTTCACCGCGGCGTGCATGCCCATGCTCACGTGGTCTTCCTGTCCCGCGGACGTGGGGATCGAGTCCACGCTCGCGGGCTGGGCGAGCATCTTGTTCTCCGTGACCAGCGCCGCCTGGAGGTATTGCACGATCATCAATCCGCTCCGGAGACCGGGGGCGGGGCTGAGGAACGGAGGCAATCCGCTCTTCCCGCTGTCGAGGAGGAGGAAGGTCCGGCGCTCCGCGATCGAGCCCACCTCGGCCATCGCGATCGCCAGGAAATCGAGCGCCAGCGCGACCGGCTGGCCGTGGAAATTCCCCGCGGAGATCACCTCGCCGGTGTCGGCGAAGCAGAGCGGGTTGTCGCTCACGCTGTTCACCTCGGTCACCAGAGTCTCGCGAGCTCCGCGGAAGGCGTCCACGGAAGCTCCCAGCACTTGCGGGGCGCAGCGAAGCGAGTAGGGATCCTGCACCTTCTCGCAATCCTGATGCGACGCCACGATGCCGCTTCCGTGAAGCAGGCCCCAGAGTGTAGCCGCGGAATCGCGCTGGCCGGGATGCGGGCGGATCGCGTGCACGCGCGGGTCGAAGGGCTTGGTGCTTCCGCGCGCGGCCTCGACCGAGAGCGCGCACGCCACGTGCGCCGCGCGGAGCACCTCCGCGGCCTCGAGGAGCGCCTGGGCGCCGACCGAGGTCATGCCCTGCGTGCCGTTGATGAGCGCCAGCCCCTCCTTCGCCTGGAGCTGAAGCGGGGCCATGCCGTTTCCGCGCATGAGATCCGAGGCGAGCGCCAGGCGACCCTCCGCGCGCACCTCCCCCTCGCCGATCACGCCTAGCGCCAGGTGCGCGAGCGGGATGAGGTCCCCGCTCGCGCCGAGCGAGCCGCGGCTCGGGACGACGGGAAGGATCTCCGATTCGATCATGCGCACGATGTGCTCGAGAAGCGTGAGCCGCACGCCGCTGTATCCCAGGGCGAGCGAGTGGGCGCGGAGCGCGAGCATGAGGCGCACCGCCTTGGGCTCGAGCTCCGGGCCAAAGCCCGAGGCGTGGCTCCGGATGAGGTTGAGCTGCAGCTGCTCGACGTCCCCGGCGGAGACGCGGACCGACTGGAGCTGCCCGAATCCCGTGTTCACGCCATAGACCGTGCTCCCCTGCTTCAGCAGGCGCTCGACCAGCGCGCGCGAGGGCGCCACGCGCGCCGCGGCGTCGGGAGAGAGCGTCACGCGCGCGCCGGACGCAATCGAGCGGAGGTCCTCGAAGCGGAGCGCCGCCCCTCCGATCGTGACCCGATCCATCGCCGTGGCCTTCGCGGTCACGCCGGGCATGCGGCCTCCTTCCCGGCAAACCAGCGATCCGCACCGTCGCAGAGCTCCTCCTGGGAGGAGGTCGCGAAGGGAGCCGAGGGGAGCGTGGACTGGAACCTTCTCCCGTAGGAGGCTCGCTTCAGGCGTGGGTCCGCGACGATGACGATGCCGCGATCCTCCGCCGTCCGGATGAGGCGTCCGATTCCCTGGCGAAACCGGAGAATGGCTTCGGGCAGCGCCAGGTCGCGGAACGAGTCTCCTCCCTGCGCCTCGATCTCCTCGGAGCGCGCGACCAGGAGCGGATCGGTGGGCACGGCGAAGGGGAGCCGCGCGATCAGGAGCACCTCGAGCGAGGCGCCCGGAAAATCGACACCCTCCCAGAAGGAAGCGGTCCCGAGCAGCACGACCCCTTCCCCGGCGCGGAACTCGGCGGCGAGCGGCGCGGCCGACTCGCCAGGCACCTGGCGCAGGAGCGGAATCCCCTCGCGCTCGAGCGGGCCCCGGCAGCGCGCCGCGACCTGATCGAGCATCTGGTAGGACGTGAGGAGCACCAGCGTGTTGCGGCGCAGGCGCGTCGCGAGCGCCGTGACCAGATCGCCCAGGCGCTCGGAATAGTCCGGGTCGTTGGGAGCGCTTCCGTCCCAGACCCAGGAGCGCACCTGGCGCTCCAGCGGAAACGGCGAGGGAAGCGCTGCCGTGTGAACGTCCTCGGGAGGAAGCCCCAGCGCATCCAGCACCGGACCGAAATCCTCGCCGACGCTGAGCGTGGCGGAGGTGAGGAGCACGCGGTCGCACACGGAGAAGAGCGTCCGCTGAAGCTCCGCGCCCACGCGGACCGGACGGCGGTTCAGCCTCGGGACCTGGCGCTCGTCCCGATCCAGGAAGAACGCGACCCCTTTCTCCTCCAGCGCGACGACGGATCGGAGCGCGCGCTCGGTCTCGAGCCAGGCGAGCGACCGGGCGCGCACCTCGTCCAGCGCCTCCAATCCCTCATGATGGAGTGCCGACTCGCCTTCGTGCTCGGCCGCGTCCGCGAGATCCTCGAGCGAGCGCGAGAGCGATCCGAGCGCGGCGAGAAGGCTGTCGAGCGCCGAAGGGCTGAGGCGTGCCAGATCCATGTCGCGCGTGAGGCGCGCGGATGCGGCGCCGTCGGGAAGGAAGCGCTCGAGGTCGCGCGCCAGGGCGGCCGCGTGCGCGATCACGGGAGCGATGGAGGATTCCGCGAGCTGGAGCCGCTCCGCGACCGCTGCTCCACGGCCCCGGCGAAGCGAGCGCTTGACCACGCGGAGGACTCCCGTTCGCGTGTCGGTGCGTCCCGCCAGTCGCAGGAAGTCGTGATAACCCAGCGAGACGCCCAGCTGCTCGCGCGCGACGCGCTCCACGTGGTGCGCCTCGTCCAGGACCAAGGCACCCGCCTCGGCGAGAAGGGTCCCGCGCAGTCCGGGATCGGAGAGAAGGAGCGCGTGATTCACCAGCACGACGTCCGCGCGAAGGGCGTC
>DASQAV010000056.1:0-39032 GCA_035635575.1 Candidatus Dormiibacterota bacterium
GGCCCAGCTTCCGGGCCGTGCGCGCCAGTCCCAGGTGGAGCCCCGGAGAGTCGATGGGAAGGAAGATCGCGTCGGGATGCTCCGCGAGCAGGCGGGCGATCTCGCGGCGCGCTCTCTGGATCTCGGGAAGCCGCGCCGGGATGGAGGCGAAGCCCATCACCGCGACCGATTCCATGGGGACGACCGTCGTGAGCCCGGCCGCGCGGAGCTTCGGTCCTCCGATGCCCGCCGCCTGGAAGGAGACCCCTCGCGCGCGGAGCGCCTCGAGCAGGTCGGCTCCGAGGCGGTCCCCGGAGGGCTCGCCCGCCGATACGATGAGAAACGGGAATTTCAGACCGGCAGGTCCAGCGGGAGATTTCGCAGCGCCTGCGTCCGCACTTCCTCCGCCACCCGGAGCGCTTCCAGCGCGACTTCGGTCTCCCCCCACGATTCCTCGGGCTCGCGCGCGAGCGCCAGGAAGTGCGTGAGCTCCGACTCGAGGGGATCGCGCGACTCGACCTGAATCTTGAGCGGCCGGATCCGCTTGATCCAATCCGCGGGCGCATCGGAGGCCGAGGGCGCGAGCGTGTAGGCCTCGACGCTCCGGTTCAGGCAATCGATGGAGAGGTACTCGTTCGCCTCGAAGAAGCGGATCTTCCGTATTTTCTCGCGCGACACCCGGCTGGCGGTCAGGTTCGCCACGCACCCGCTCGCGAACGTGAGCCGCGCGTTCGCGATGTCGATCCGGGGCGTGAGCACCGGGACCCCCACCGCGTGCACCTCGGTGACCCGCGACCTCGTGAGCCAGAGCGCGAGATCCAGGTCGTGGATCATGAGGTCCAGGATCACGTCCACGTCGATGCCGCGCGGAACGATGGGCGCCAGGCGGTGCGCCTCGATGAAGCGGGGAGACTTGAGATGCGGGCGGGAAGCCACGACCGCGGGATTGAAGCGCTCGACCTGTCCCACGAAGAGCGCCCGCCCTCCCGAGCGGGCGGCGGCCAGCATCGCGGCGCCCTCCGCCACCGTGGCGGCCATGGGCTTCTCCACGAGCACGTGGAGTCCTCGCTCGAGGCAGGTGAGCGTCAACTCGGCGTGCGCGGGGGTGGGCGCCGCGATCGAGACCACGTCCACCCGGCCGAGGAGCTCCTCCAGCGTGTCCACCATGGGGAGCTTGAGCTCGCGGGACGCACGCGTCTTCGCGGCGGGATCGGGATCGAACCCTCCGACGAGAACGGCGTCTCGGACCTTGGACCAGGCGCGCGCGTGGTGGCTGCCGAGGTGTCCGACCCCGACCACCCCCGCGCGAAGCCGGCTCACCGCACGATGCCTCGCTCCGAGCTGCGCACGAACTCCACGAGCTCGTGGATCTCGGGATAGGGCTTCAGATCGTGCGCGATCTTCGAGAGCGCCTGGGCCACGTTGAGCTGAGACCGGTAGAGAATCCGATACGCGCGCTTCAGCTCCAGCCGGACCTCGGCGGGAATGCCGCGGCGGTCCATTCCGATCGAGTTGAGCCCGCAGGCGCGGAGCGGATTCCCCGCCGCCTTCACGTACGGAGGCACATCTTGAGGAACCCGCGACCCGCCCCCCACGAAGGCGTGGCATCCGATGGTCACGAATTGGTGCACCGGCGTCATGCCGCCGATGATGGCGTAATCATCCACCCGGACGTGCCCCGCGAGGTTGACCGCGTTCGCGAGGATGACGTGGTTTCCAATGCGGCAGTTGTGGGCGATGTGCGCGTAGGCCATGAGGAGCACGTGATCGCCGACGATCGTGGACTCGTGCTCCTCCGTCGCGGCGTGAATGGTGGCGTACTCGCGGATGACCGTATCGTGCCCGATGACCACCTCGCTCGGGGCGCCTCGATATTTCAAGTCTTGCGGAATGTTTCCGATCACGGCCCCGTGGTGCACCTGGCAGCGAGGGCCGAGCGTCGTCCTTCCTTCCAGGATGGCGTGGAGCCCGACCTGCGTGCCCTCGCCCAGCTTCACCCTGGGTCCGATGTAGGCGAAGGGTCCAATGACCACGCCCTGTCCCAGCTCGGCTCCCTTCGCCACGATGGCGGTCGGATGGACCGCGGGTCTCGTGTCGAGAAGCTCGGGGAACGGGACGACGGTCCCGGGCACGCGTGCCCAGGTGCCGGTGAGCCCGTCCGCCTCAGGAATCGCGATCGACAATGCTTGAGAGAAGCTCTGCTTCCGCGACGAGGTCTCCATCGACGTAGGCCTTCCCCTCCATTTTGCAGATGCGTGATTTCAGGCGAAGGAGCGTGAGCTCGAACCGAAGCTGGTCTCCGGGCCGCACCGGTTTCCGGAACTTGGCCCGGTCGATGCCCATGAAGTAGACCAGCTTCTCCTTCGGGTTATCCAGCGCGTTGCTGTTCATGAGCAGAACCCCGCCGCACTGAGCCATCGCCTCGATGATGAGCACCGCGGGCATGATGGGGTGGCCGGGGAAATGGCCGACGAAAAACGGCTCGTTGATCGTGACGTTCTTGATGCCCACGACCCGGTTCTCCTCCAGGCTCAGGATCCGGTCGATGAGCAGAAACGGATACCGGTGCGGCAGGATCTTCATGATCGCCGCGATGTCGAGCTGGATGGGTCCGGGCTTCCCGCCGGGCTTTCCGTTTCCCATCCCGGAGCCCACCGCGCTCTCGGACCGCTCCGTGGCCGCGAGCCGCTGGACGAAGCGCACGTTGGTCGCGTGCCCCGACTTGATCGAGACGAAATGTCCCAGGGCGGGACGGCCGAGCAGGTACAGATCCCCCAGGAAATCCAGGATCTTGTGCCGCACGAACTCGTCCTTGAAGCGCAGCGGCTCCTGATTCAGGATTCCCTTCGGCTGCACCACGACCGCGTTCTGGAGCGTGCCGCCGAGGATCATCCCCTGCGCGCGGAGCGCGTCCACGTCGCGCTGGAGCACGAACGTTCTCGCCGGCGCGATCTCCTTCACGAACACGTCCCGGTCGATGTCGTAGGTGGCGTGCTGCGTCCCCAGGTAGGCGTCGTCGTATTCGATCGTGAAGTCGATCCGCAGGCCATCGTGCGGCAGCGCCACCAGGACCACGCCGTTCTCCTCGTAGCGCACCGGCTCGCTCACGCGGAAGTACCGGCGCGGGACATGCTGATCCACGATTCCCGCGTCCTGGAACATGCGCACGTAGGGGGCCGCGCTGCCGTCGCGCGGCTCGGCGGGCTCCTTCGCCGTGAGCGCGATCACGAGATTGTCGATCTCCAGCCCCGCCGCGGCCGCCAGGATGTGCTCGACCGTGTGCACCTCGGCCTCGCCCGATTTCAAGATGGTGCGGCGCATCTCGGCGGTGTCCGCGCGCGCGTAACGAGGAGACACCGGGATCTCCGGCGCGCCGGGAAGGTCCAGACGGACGAAGCGGATTCCGGAGTCGGGCGGGGCAGGACGGAATTCCACGCGGCAGGGCACTCCGGTGTGGAGTCCCACGCCCTCGAACGAGGTGGGCTTGGCGATGGTGCGCTGGGTGGAGGACCTCACCGGGGCTCTTTGGAGCCCTCGAGCTCTTCCACGCGGCGTTTGAGGGCTCGCACCGTCTGGATGAGCTCGGGAAGATTCCGGATGCTCGCCTCGATGCGCTTCGCCTGCCGCAGCGGCATGGCCGGATAGCCGAACATGCGCTCGCCCGCCTTGACCGACTTGGAGACTCCCGATTGCGCGCCGACGCTGGCGCCGTCGCCGATCTCGATGTGTCCCACGATGCCCACCTGTCCCGCGAGGACGACGTGGTCCCCGAGCACGGTGCTGCCCGAGATGCCCACCTGCGCGACGATGATGCAGCTCTTCCCGATCTGCACGTTGTGGGCGATCTGGACCAGGTTGTCGATCTTGCTGCCGGCGCCGATCCGCGTCGTTCCGGTGGTGGCGCGATCGATCGTGACGTTCGCCCCGATCTCGACGTCATCGCCGATCTCGACCGTCCCGACTTGCGGAAGCTTCCGGTACACGTCCCCGTCGCGGACGAAGCCGAACCCGTCGCTCCCGATCACCGTTCCGGAGTGGACGATGACGCGGTCGCCCAGCACGCACGCCTCGCGGATCGTCACGTTGGGATAGAGGAGCACCTCGTCCCCCAGCCGGACGCGCGCGCCCACGTAGCAGCCCGCCTGGACGATGGCGCGCGATCCGACCCGCGCCTCGGACTCGATCACCGCGTGCGGACCGATGGAAGCGTCCTCCGCGACGACGGCGTCCGGGGCGATGATGGCGGTGGAATGAACTCCCGCGCACGGCCGCTCCGCGTCTCCCGCGAAGAAGCGGACCGCCTTGAGGAAGGCGAGGTAGGGATTGGGATTCTGGATGAGAGGTTTGCCGATGTTCCGGTGGTTCTCGGAGACGATGACGGCGGAGGCCTGGGTCAGCTCGAGATAGGGTTCGTAGCGGGGATTGGCCAGGAAGGTCAGCTCCCCTTCACGGGCCTCGCGAATGCCGGCCACGCCGGTGATCTCGACGGAACCATCGCCGACGACCGTACCGTCGATCGCCCTCGCGACCGCCTCCAGCGTGACCTTCATGGTGGGACTCCCTTTGAATCGGTTCGCGTTACCCGCTCCGGGAATCTACGGCCTTGTTCCCCCCGAAGTATTGGCCGGCGCCGCGCTCGTGGGCTGCGGCAGTCCGCTCGCGTCTTCCTTTTTCAGCGAATCGAGTACGCGATCCGTGAGATCCAGAGTCTTGTCGCCGAAAATGATGTTTCCGTCCGCGGCGTCCAGGACGAGCGAGTAGCCCTCGTCCGTGCCGATGGCGGTGACGATCTTGTGCACGCGATCCACGATCGGCTTCAGGAACCGCTCGTTCATCTTGGAGACCTCGCCTTGCGGCCCCCAGTTCTTCTGAACGAACGCATCGTAGTCGCCGATCTTCTTCTGGAGCACCTGATTCTGCTCGTCCCGCTTCGCCTCGCTCAGCATGGGTCCCTGGGCGTCGAGCTTTCGCTGAAGATCGTCGATCTCGGCCTTCTTTTCCTTGGCCGTCTTGGTGAGGTCCTGGACTTCCCGGTTGAAGGACCTCTGCGCCTCCTGCGTGCCGGGATACTCGGCAAAGATCCGCTCGGAGTCAATGAAGCCGATTTTCAGGTCGGCCGCACTTCCGAGGGCCGGCAGCCCCAGGCAGGAAAACGCGATCGCCCAGACTACCGCACGCCGTGATCGCTGTCGAGCCATAAGCTAATCCCTTCTACTAGAATGTGTTGCCCAACTGGAAGTGGGGCTCCCAGCGGGATCCGTCCTCCCGATCCAGACCATACCCCAGATCGAAGCCAATCCGGCCCAGCGCAGGCACCTCCAGGCGCACCCCAAACCCAATGCTTTTCCTTAAATCACCAAGGTCCAGATCGCGGGTCGAGTTCCAGGTATTCCCTGACTCGAAGAAAAGAAGCCCGTGGAGCGGGTCCGCGATCGGGAACTGGAGCTCGCTCGTGAGGATGAGCATGGTCTTCCCGCCCGGGTAACGGTCCAGGATCTGGCCGGTTAGGGAGTCCCGGGTGACGTTGGCGCGGGGCACCACGTAATAATCGGGGTAACCGCGCAGGTAATCCGACGTGGTCCCACCGAGCCGGAAGCGCTCGTAGTCGGGCACCTGGCCGCCCCCCAGGAATCCCGTCTTGCCGCGCACCATGAGCACGAAGGGGCCGCCCAGGCGCGTGTAGGTCTTGTTCTCGAACGTCTCCTTGTAGAAGGATTCGACGCCCCCCAGAAGACCCCCGGCGACCTCGTTCATCAAGATGATCTTCGACCCCTTGGATGGGTAGAAGGGGTTGTCCGTGCTGTTCCTATTGAACGTCAAGGTCACGCTGCTCACGCGGCGCGGCCACTTGGTGTCGCGCAGCGCCTGGAGGTTGGAGGGCTCCCCCGGCCGCGCCAGCACGAAGTCGCTGAGCGTCACGTCGCGGAGATCGTAGGAGATGATTCCACGCGTGTAGTCGGGCCAGCGAAGCGGACGGCCAATCCGAATTCCCCCGCCCACGTCCTTGCGCCGGTAGAAATCCAGATCGCGGCGGGTGTTGAAGATGTCGAAGCCCATGCTGACCGGCGTGTCGCGGAACCAGGGCTCCGTGTACGAGAGCTCGAGGTCGCTTCGCTTCCCGCCTCGCTCCACGCGGATATTGATGCTCTGGCCCTTGCCGAAGAGGTTGTTGTGCCCCAGCTCCACGAACCCGGTCAAGCCGGTCTGGCTCGAATATCCCGCCCCCGCGCTTGCGGTGCCGGTCTGCTTCTCCTGCACCTTGAGCGTGAGGTTGATGTCCGCGCTGTCCCCGGTCGGCTCGTAGTCCACGTTCACATCCTGGAAGTAGCCGAGCCCGAAGATGTCGCGCTGTGTGCGCATGAGCGTCGAGCGGCGGAAGACGTCTCCCGGATAGACGCTGGCCTCCCGGCGAATGACGTTCTCCCGTGTCCTCGTGTTCCCCGTGATCTCCAGATTCGCGATTCGGGATCGTGTTCCCTCCTGGACCTGGAAGTCCACGTCCACGATGGAGTCGCGGTCGGACATCTTGGGGTCGATCGAGAGGAAGAGATATCCCTGCTCCTGGTAGAGCTGGTACGCGTTCTCGAGCGTCTTCTGGATCTGCGCCTCGTTGTAGATCGTGCCCGGATTCGGCACCGTGGAGAACGCCAGCGCGGCCGTCGGAACCGCGGTGTTTCCGGTCCAGGTGAGCTTGCCGAACCGGTAGCGCGGGCCCTCGCGCAGGAAGACATGGAGGACGACTCCCTTCCCGTCCGGCACGTCGGCCGGCACGATGGAGTCCACGTCCGCGTCCTTGTATCCGCGCGTGCGCATATAGAGGCGAAGCTTGGTCTCGTCCTTGTCCAGGTGCTCGGGCTTGTGAACGCCGCTCCGGAGGAAGCCCGGCTTCTTGCTCTCCATCGCCTTCGCCAGATCTTCGCTCTTCAGGGTGTGGTTTCCGTGAAAGACGACGCCCCGCACCTTGACCTTCGTTCCCTCCTGGACGTCGAACACGACGCGGATCGCTCCGGCGCTGATCGGCTCGACGCGCGTCGTGACCTTCGCGTGCGCGTAGCCTTCCGCGCCGTAGGCCGTCTCGACCTTTCGCGCGTCCAGCTCCAGGGTTCCGGAGTCGAGGAGCTGCCCTTCCGCGAGCGTGAGCTTCTCCTTGAGGGTCTTCTCCTCGATCTTCTTCGCCCCGTGGAAGGTGATCTCCTTCACGCGGGGGCGTTCCGCAACGTGGATCGTGAGCGCCACGCCGCCCGAGACGGGCGCATCGCTCACGGTCACGTCGGTGAAGAGCCCCGTCGCGAAGAGCCGGCGAACGCCCGCGCGGACTTCGCGAGCGTCGTAGGGCTGTCCCGTGGGGACCGCGAACGTCCGGATGACGACGAGGGAGTCCACGTTGACGAAGCCCACCGCAGAGACCTTGCGGATGCTCGGACCGGTGGCGGTCGAGGTGTCCGCCGGGGCCAGGTCCGCCGGCGTCATCAGCGAGTCATGGAGGGTCGCGCCGGTGGGCGGCGCCGTGGGCGCGGCGGGCAACTGGGCGCGCGCGTGGGCGAACGCCCCGATACAGAAGAGCGCGGGCAGCAACGCCACGACGGCCGCGCGATGCCGTGACCGGCTCGCGCCGCGTCCGTGCGGCTCTCGATTCTTTCCGGAATGCCTCAAGAGGCGAAGATCAGCTCATCACCCCGGCGGGAAACCAGCACATCGCTGCCCTCCTTGAGCTGGCCGCGCAGAACGTGCTCCGAAAGCGGGTCCTCGATCAGCTTCTGGATGCTCCGCTTGAGCGGACGCGCTCCCAGCGCCTCGTCGAAGCCCTTCTGGATCAGCAAGTCCACGACCTCGTCCTCGAAGTTCAGCGTGATTCCACTACCCTTCATCCGGTCCGCGACCTGCGTGAGCAGGATCTTGGTGATGGATCCCATCTGCGGGCGATCCAGCGGATGGAACACGATCATCTCGTCGATGCGGTTCAGGAACTCGGGATTGAACACCCGTTTCACCTCATCCATGATGGCGTTCTTCATCGTCACGTAGCTCGACCCGTCGGCGCGATCCGTGAAGCCCAGGCCGCGGCCTCCCTTGATCTGCCGCGCTCCCAGGTTCGACGTCATGATGAGCACCGTGTTCTTGAAGTCCACCTTCCGGCGCAGGCTGTCCGTCAGCTGCCCGTCGTCCAGCACTTGCAGGAGGATGTTGAAGACGTCCGGGTGCGCCTTCTCGACCTCGTCGAGGAGGACCACCGAGTAGGGCTTGCGGCGCACCTTCTCCGTGAGCTGCCCGCCCTCCTCATGCCCTACGTACCCCGGAGGGGCGCCGATGAGCCGGGAAACCGAGAATTTCTCCATGTATTCGGACATGTCGATCCGGATCAGGGCGTCCGGGTCGTCGAAGAGGAACCTCGCGAGCACGCGCGCCAGCTCCGTCTTTCCGACCCCCGTGGGTCCCAGGAAGATGAACGATCCGATCGGCCGGCGCGGGTCGCGCAGCCCGGCGCGATTGCGGCGGATGGCCCGGGAGACCGCGGCCACGGCTTCCTCCTGGCCCACGATCGATTTCCGGAGCTCTTCCTCCATGCGGAGGAGCTTCTCCGATTCCTTCTCCTCGAGACGGGCGATGGGGATGCTGGTCATGCGCGAAATGACCCGCGCGATCAGATCCACATCGACCAGCGCTTCCTTCTCGTGCTTGATCTCGGTCCAGGTCTTCTTGTGCTCGCGGAGCTTGGAGCGGAGGTCCTTCTCCTTGTCGCGGAAGCGCGCCGCCTTCTCGAACTCCTGCTGCTGGATGGCCGCCTCCTTCTCCTTGGCCACCTCCTCCACCTGCTTTTCCAGCTCGCGCACCTCGGTCGGGATGGCCGAGATGCTGAGACGCGCGCTGGCGCCGGCCTCGTCGATCACGTCGATCGCCTTGTCGGGCAGGAAGCGGTCGTTGATGTAGCGGTCCGCCAGCTTCACGGCCGCCACGATGGATTCGTCGGAGTACTTGGCGCCGTGATGCGCCTCGTACTTGTCGCGCAGCCCGCGGATGATCTGGATGGTCTGGTCCACGGAGGGCGGGTCCACCATGATCGGCTGGAAGCGCCGCTCCAGGGCCCCGTCCTTCTCGATGTACTTGCGGAACTCGTCCAGCGTGGTGGCGCCGATGCACTGGAGCTCGCCGCGCGCCAGGGCCGGCTTCAGCATGTTGGAGGCGTCGATCGCCCCTTCCGCGCCGCCCGCGCCCACGATGGTGTGGAGCTCGTCGATGAAGATGATCGTGTCCTTGGACTCGCGGATCTCGTTCATGACCGCCTTGAGGCGCTCCTCGAACTGTCCGCGGTACTTGGTGCCCGCCACGACGGCCGCCAGGTCCAGCGTGACGATGCGCTTGTCCTTGAGGGTCTCGGGAACCTTGTTCTCCACGATGCGCTCGGCCAGCCCCTCGGCGATGGCGGTCTTGCCCACGCCGGGCTCCCCGATCAGGATCGGGTTGTTCTTCTTGCGCCGGGAGAGGACCTGGATGACGCGGTCGATCTCGAGATCCCGCCCGATGATCGGGTCCAGCTTCCCTTCCCGCGCGAGCGTCGTGAGATCGCGGCCGAATTGGTTGAGCGCCGGCGTCTCCACCTTGCCCTCGCGCTCCGGCTGTGACACGGAAGGCGTCCCGCCGAGCAGCTTGAGCGTCTCTTCGCGGACCTTCTTCCGGTCCACGCCCAATTCCAAAAGCACGCGCGCCGCCACGCCTTCCCCTTCCCGGATGAGCCCCAGGAGGAGGTGCTCGGTGCCGACGTAGTTGTGCCCCAGCTGGCGCGCCTCGTCGACGCTCAGCTCCAGCACGCGCTTGGCGCGCGGCGTGAACGGGATCTCCCCGATCGTGAGCGTGCCTCCGGTCGAGGAGACCATGCTCTCGACCGCCTGGCGGATGGCGTCCAGGTCCAGCCCCAGATTGTTCAGCACGGTGGCCGCGATGCCCTCTCCCTCGCGGATGACGCCGAGGAGCAGATGCTCGGTGCCGATGTAATCGTGCTGAAGACGCGCGGCCTCTTCCCGCGCGAGGTACATCACCTTCCGCACGCGTTCCGTAAACTTGTCATGCATGGAAATAGGACCTCCCCACCTTTTCGGCTAGTTGCTTCTCGAGACCGGAACCGAACCCCCCTCACCGAGGAGGCCTCGAATGTATTCCGCTCGCAGAATGTTTCGTTCGCGCTGCTCGAGCTCGCGGCCCGCCCTCACTTGGAGATGCGCCGGCTGCGATCGGACCAGGAGCTCGTTCAGCGTCTGTACGCTTGCCAGACCCTCGATCCGGAGCGCCACACCGAAGCGCACGGCCGAGGAGAGATTCACGACTTCCTGCGACGAGATCACCCGGCTGTGGCGCAGCGTTCCGTACGCGCGCCAGATCTTGTCCTCGATCTGGACCCGGGCGTCTTTCAGAAGCTCGTCGCGGGCCCGCTGCTCGGAATCGATGATCTGCTTGGTGACCCGCTCCAGGCTGTCGATCGTTTCACGCTCGTTCTGGCCCAGCGTCGTCTGGTTCGAGATCTGGAAGAAGTTCCCCATGATCTGGGACCCTTCGCCGTAGAACCCGCGCACCGCGAGGCCCACCTGCGTGATTCCCTGGAGCACGCGTCCGATCTGCTTCGTGAGCACCAGAGAGGGAAGGTGGATGAGCACCGACGCTCTCATCCCGGTGCCGACGTTGGTCGGACACGCGGTCAGGTATCCCAGCTCGTCGCTGAAAGCATAGTCGAGGTCCTGGGCCAATTCATCATCGATGGCGTTCACCGACTCCCACGCGGAGCGGAGCTGGAACCCGGACGCCAGCCCCTGGAGCCGGAGATGGTCTTCCTCGTTCACCATCGCGGAGATGCTCTCGTCGGGAAGGACCAGGAGCCCGCGCAGCTTGCCGTTGTCCGCGAGATCGTTGCTGATGAGATGACGCTCCACCAGAAACTGGCGATCCAGCGGCGTCAGCTCGCGCATCTCCAGCGCGAGCGACTGCGTGAGCGCCGGGGTCTTCCGGACCGCGGAGAGCACGCTCGAGTACACCATGACCAGCTGCTCCTCGCGCGCGCGGTGCGTGAAGGGAACGCCCGAGAGATTCCTCGCGAGGCGCACCCGTGTGCTCAGCACCACGTCCGAGGCCGGTCCCGATCCGTCCAGCCAGCGGCCGAGCGAGGTGGAGAGTCCCGTCAGCTTCACTTCTCGCCTCCGATCGACCGAACGTCGTTCAGCTCGAGCTTCTTGATGCGGTCCCGAAGACCGGCCGCAGACTCGAAATCCTCCAGCTCCACGGCCTTCTGCAGCTCCTCGTGCAGCCGCTGCACTTCCCGCCTCAACGCCACGCGCGCGGCATCGCGCACGGGGGCCTTCCCCACGTGCTTGGTGCTGCCGTGCACCCGGCGCAGAAGCGGCCGTAGCTGGGAGCGAAACGTCGGGTAGCAATCCGAGCATCCCAGCCTGCCGGTCTCCTTGAAATTCGAGTAGACCAGGCCGCACTTGGGGCACTGGACACGGCCCACGCGCGCTTCTTCCGCGGAGCCCGGCTGTTCCACCATTCCCGCCAGAAGGTCCCCCACCGAGAACTTCGTCTTCACGAGCGGCACGTGGTAACCCTTCTCCTCCGCGCACTTCTCGCAGACGTGGTATTCCGATTTCTTGTTGTTGACGATCTCGGTGAAGTGGACGACCGCCGGCCGCTTGCCGCAAATTTGACACTGCATGTGCGTTCCTTCCGGTTGGCCGAACGCTCCCGACTAATTAGATGCGACCTGCCTCAATTCTAATCGGCCTGAGATAGCCATCCTCGAGGGTAACCACCCGGCCGGCCGATTGTGCGACATCCGGATTATGTGTCGCAATGACAATGGCTTGCTGCTCCCGAGACCGGTACCGCTCGAAGATTTCCAGTAGACTTGCCGATGCCCGGCGGTCCAGATTGCCGGTCGGCTCGTCCGCCAGAAGAACCGCCGGCTTCATATGCAAGGCGCGAGCCACGGCGACCCGCTGCTGTTCTCCCCCTGAAAGCTCCCCCGGTTTGTGCTCCAGCCGGGCCCCCAGACCCAGGTCTTCGAGGAGGCTTTCCGCCCGTTCCCGGGCCGCGGAGCGCGAGGAGCCCGCCACCCAACCGGGCATCATCACGTTCTCCAGGGCGGTGAACTCTGGCAGAAGCTGGTGAAACTGGAAGACGAAGCCGACCGAGCGCGAGCGCAGCCGCGAGCGTCCCGCCTCGTCCAGGGAGGAGAGCTCGGCGCCCGCCACGCTCACCGATCCCCGGGTCGGCCGGTCGAGGCCGCCGAGAAGATGCAACAGTGTGGACTTTCCGGACCCGGATGCCCCCACCACCGCCACCACTTCCCCGGGCGCTACCGAGAGGCTCACGTCCCGGAGCACCTCGATGGGCGCCACCGAGTCATGGTAGGTCTTGGCGAGCCCGCGCGCCACGATTGCCGGCGCTCGCGTGGGCGCCTCATTCATACCGGATGGACTCCACCGGGGCAAGCCTCGCGGCCCGCCACGCGGGATAGAGGCTCGCGACGAAGCAGAGCGCCGTGGCCGCGGCGGCGACGAGCGCGAAATCGGTCCACTCCATCTTCACGGGCAGCGTATCGATGAAGTAGATCTCGCCGGGCAGGTGGAGGAGCTTGTAGCGTCCGAGAACGAAGGAGACGGCCCAGCCGACGAGAAGCCCGAGGCCCGTTCCCATCAGCCCGACCAGCGTCCCTTGGAGAAGAAAGATGCGCATGATTCCGTGAGGGGTGACTCCCATCGTCCGTAGAACCCCGATGTCCCGGCGCTTCTCCAGCACCAGCATGACCAGGCTCGAGACGATGTTCACGGTGGCCACGAGGACGATGAGGATCAGGATCGTGAACATCACGGCCTTCTCGATTTTCATCCACGCGAAGAGATTCCGGTTGAGGTCGATCCAGTTCGTCACGCGGTAGTCCGGTCCCAGGTGGGACTCCAGCGCGTGCGCCGTCTCTCGCGCGCGGAACATGTCGGGGATGCGGAGCTCGTACCCGGTCACGCCGCGATTCAGCGCGAAGAAGGATTGCGCCGTCGAGAGCAGCACGATTCCGAACGAGGAGTCGTACTCGTAGAGGCCCGAGCGAAAGATCGAGCTGACGCGGAGGCGCTTCACGCGGGGAACGCCGCCGAAGATGCCGCCGGGCTCCTCCGTCGGGAGGCTGATGATGATGACGTCCCCGACCACGGCTCTGAGCCGGATGGCCAGCTCCTCGCCGAGACCGATGCCGGGGAGGTCGCCCCCGTCGAGCGGGCGGGGCGCTGGCGTGAGGTGCCCCATGATGTCGGTGACGCGCGCCTCCCCTTCCGGATCCACCCCCTTCAGGACCATTCCGTCCACGCTGCTTCGGGACGCCACCATCACCTTGCCGTACACGAAGGGCGCGATCCCCGCTCCGGGGGCCGCCGCCTGGATCTTCGCCTGGAGCGTGTCGGAGGGCGTCATCGGCCGGTCGTCGGCGGAGAGGACGGCGACGTGCGCGTTCGTCCCCGCGATCCGCCGCTGCACCTGATCCTCGAAGCCGTTCATGACGGAGAGCACGATCGTGAGCGCCGCCACGCCGACGAAGACGCCGCCGGATGCGAGGAGGCTGACGAGCGTGATGAAGCTGAGCCGGCGTTTGGAGCGCAGGTAGCGCGACGCGACGACCCAGACGTAGCCCATGGAGACGCGGCGGCGGCGCTCAGCCGCGCGGAGCCGCCCCCCTATTCGTCATGCCCATCCTCGGGGCGCATCTGGGGGAAGAGAATCACGTCGCGGATGGAAGGAGAGTCCGTGAGCAGCATGACGAGGCGGTCGATACCCACGCCCACTCCTCCCGTCGGAGGCATGCCCATCTCGAGGGCGCGCAGGTAATCGGTGTCGAGGGTCTGGGCCTCCTCGTCCCCCCGCTCGCGGAGGCTTCCTTGGTATTCGAAGGCGCGCCGCTGCTCCAGGGGATCGTTCTGCTCGGAGAAGGCGTTCGCCACCTCCATGCCCGCGATGACCAGCTCGAAGCGCTCCACGACGTCGGGATTCCCGCGCTTCGCCTTCGCGAGCGGCGAGATCTCGCGGGGATGATCCACGAGGAAGGTGGGATTCAGGAGCTGCGGCTGCACCTTCGCCGAGACGATCTCGTCCAGGATGCGTCCGTAGCCGAACGCGGGGTCCAGCTTCACGCCCGCGCGGGTGGCCGCCTCTCGGAGCGTGCGCTCCTCGGGGGGAAGATCCTGGACGCCCAGGCCCGCCGCCGCGGCCTCGCGGATCGTGAGCCGCCGCCACGGCGGCGTGAAATCGATCTGCGCTCCTTCGAAGGAGATCGCGGTCGTGCCGCGCACCCCCATCACCGCCTCGAGGATCATCGCCTGCGTGGTCTCCAGCATCTCCTGGTAGTCCGCGAAGGCCTGGTAGAACTCGAGCATGGTGAACTCGGGGTTGTGGGTGCGGTCCATGCCCTCGTTCCGGAAATCCTTCGAGATCTCGTAGACGCGCTCCAGGCCGCCCACGATGAGCCGCTTCAAGTAGAGCTCGTCCGCGATGCGGAGGTACAGGTCCATGTCGAGGGTGTTGTGCCTCGTGACGAACGGCCGGGCGGAGGCGCCGCCGTAGAGCGGCTGGAGCACCGGCGTCTCCACCTCGAGGAATCCGCGCGCGTCCAGGAACGCGCGAAGCGAGCGGATGATCGCCGCGCGCTGCCGGAACACGCGGCGCACGTCGTCGTTCACGATCAGGTCGGTGTAGCGCTGGCGATACCGGATCTCGACGTCCGTCAGGCCGTGCCACTTCTCGGGGAGCGACCGGAGCGATTTCGCCAGGAGCTCGAGGGACTCGGCGCGGATCGTGATCTCCCCCGTCTTCGTGACGAAGACGGTTCCCTCCACGCCGATCCAGTCCCCCAGGTCCAGTTCCGAGGCCAATGCGAACGCCTCCGGCCCGAGCACGTCCTCGCGGAAATACACCTGCTGTGCTCCCAGGCGGTCCTTGACGTGCGCGAACGCGGCCTTGCCGTGGCCGCGCTTGGTCATGAGGCGGCCCGCGTAGCGGACGCGCGCCGCGGATTCCTCCAGCTCCTTGTGGCGTTCCTGGATCTCGCCGAAGCCGTGGGTCGTGTCGAAGCGGTACGCGTAGGGCTGGATTCCGCGCTGGATCAGCGAGTCGAGTTTCTCGCGTCGCGAATCTTGGACGGACACGATTCTCCGGAATCTGGGAGGTCCCGGCGCATGAAGCCCCCGGGAAGGAACGGAGACGGCCTAGCGCGCGATTCTAGGGGCGGCGGGAAACGAAGGCAAGGGCGCGGGCGATTCGTACGCGGGAACGCGCCGCCGCGAAGGGCGGGCCGGGCTTCAGCGCCGCGAGCGGAGCGGCGTGCGCTGCGAGGAGGGAGTGCGCGGCGAACCCGGCGGGCGCTGGGGACGCGGCGGAACCGAAACCCGCGCGGGAGCGACGGGAACCGTGTCCGGCGCGGGAATCAGCGAGTCGTCCCGCTCCGCGATCACGCTCGGAACGCGGTGCGTTCCGCAACCGGGACAGAACTCCCAGCTCGCGTCCACCCTGCGGTCGCACTTCAGGCAGGCCGCGGTGATGGTGTGGCCGCAGTGCGGGCAGAAGTGGTACTCCGCGGCGGCGGTCTGGCGGCAGGAGGGGCAGAGGCGCGCTGCTTCCTCTTCATAGAAGACCACGCGGCGCAGCTCCTCGAGGGAGGTCTCGCCGGCCATCACCTTCATGAGGCCGTCTTCCCCGATCGGCGTCATGCCGCTCTCCACGGCCGCGGCCCGGATCATCGACTCGGCGCCGCCCGCCGCGATGAGCCGGCGAAGCGGATCGTCCAATTCCAGGATCTCGAAGATTCCCGTTCTTCCCCGGTACCCGGTCTGGTTGCAGTTCTCGCACCCCACCGGCCGGAAGAGACCGACCCCCTGTGCCTCGCGCGAGGTGAGTCCCAGGATCCGGAGCTCGTCCCCCACCGGGGCGTACTGGTCCTTGCACTTGGGACAGAGGAGGCGCACCAGCCGCATCGAGATCACGCTGATCAGGCTGGAGGCCACCATGTAGGGCTGGAGGCCCAGGTCCACGAGACGGGTTACCGCGGAGGCCGCATCGTTCGTGTGAACCGTAGAGAGCACGAGGTGCCCCGTGATCGAGGCGCGGAACGCGATTTGGGCCGTCTCGAGGTCGCGGACTTCTCCAATCATCATGACGTCGGGGTCCTGGCGCAGCATGGCGCGCAGGATGGCGGCGAAGGTCTTCTTGCTCTTCTCGTCCACCTGGACCTGGTTGATCCCGGCGATCTGGTACTCGATCGGGTCCTCCACGGTGAGAATGTTCTTCGTCACGCTGTGGATGTGCTGGAGGAGCGAGTAGAGGAGCGTGCTCTTGCCGCTTCCGGTCGGTCCCGTGACCGCCACGATCCCCTGAGGTCGCTGGCCGTAGGCGCGGATCCGGGTCAGGGCCGGCTCCGAAAGGCCGAGCGAGTCCAGATGGAGCGCCGAGCGCTCCTGGTCCACGATGCGGATCACGATCTTCTCGCCGTGGGCCGTGGGAAGGGTCGAGACGCGGAGATCGATGCGCCGGTTGTCGATCTCCACGCGGAAGCTCCCGTCCTGGGGCAGCCGCTTCTCCGCGATGTCCAACGTGGCGAGGATTTTGATGCGCGAGACCAAAGCACCCTGCGTCCACTTGGGGAGCCGCTCCAGGTCTTGCAAGAGGCCGTCCACGCGGCACCGGACGCCGACCCACTTGTCCTGGGGCTCGACGTGGATGTCGCTCGCCCGCATCTCGACCGCACGCGTGATCACCCAGTTCGCGAGCCGGACGATCGGGGGGCCGGAGCTGATCTTCATCAGCTCGTCGAGGTTTTCCTCCCCTTCCGTGGGAACGATCTCGCGGATCTCCTGGATGGGATCGTTCTTGATGATGTTCTCGAGGATCTCCACGACCGAGGCGTCGATGTGGTAGTACTTCGCGATCGCTTCGACGATCTCGGAGGGAGGCGCGAGGACGGGACGCACGAAGTAGCCGCTCTGGAACTTGATGTCCTCGAGCGCCTGCGCGTTCAGGGGATCCGCCAGCGCCACGCGGATCGTGCTGCGGTTCTCGAGCTCGATGGGAATCGCCGTGTACTTCTTGGCCAGATCCTCGCGCACGAGCGCGATCACCTGCTCATCGATCGCGATGCTCTCCAGCTCGACGATGGGAAGGCCCAGCTGCTGGTGCAGCACCCGGCAGATGTCCGCCTCGCTGACCATGCCCTGGCGCGCGAGGATGTGCCCCAGGGGCTCCTTGGTCTGGCGCTGACGCCGCAGAGCATCCTTGAGCTGCCGGTCCGTGATGATCCCGGCCTCGAGAAGATACTCCCCCAGCTTTTTGCGCGTGACGTTGGCGGCTTCGGACACCGATCGGCTCCCTCGCTCGTGGTGTGCGGATCGAGGCATTCATCGGCATCGCCCCGACCGAACTTGAGGGACCGAAACGGGGCTAACGGCGTCCTTCGATACGGGTTTGCGGGCGCTCCATGGCCAGTTTGTCCAGGGGATCTCCGTACCACTCCGAGTACTTGCCGTCGAAGCAGGCGTAGCAGTGATCGTCGGGGCGCGAGACGCAGGAACGGAGCCCCTCCATGGAGAGATAGCCCAGGGAGTCCACGTGCAGATATTTCCGGATCTCCTCGACCGTGTGGGACGAGGCGATCAGCTCCTTCCGGTTCGGCGTGTCTATCCCGTAATAGCAGGACCAGCCGATGGGCGGGCTGGAGACGCGCATGTGGATCTCCCGCGCGCCGGCGGTGCGGAGCATCGCGACCAGGCTCCGGCTGGTCGTGCCGCGGACGATCGAATCGTCCACGACCACGACGCTCTTTCCCTCCAGGATGCGCCGCACCGGGTTGAATTTCAGATTCACGCCGAAATCGCGCTTCACCTGCTGCGGCGCGATGAAGGTGCGTCCGACGTAATGGTTCCGGATGAGGCCCAGCTCGAAGGGAAGGCCCGATTCCTCCGCGTAGCCCAGGGCCGCGGAATTGCTCGAGTCCGGCACCGAGATGACGATGTCGGCGGAGGGGGCGGGATGCTCCTTCGCGAGGGTGTGCCCCAGACGCCGGCGGATCATGTCGACGCTCTCTCCAAAGACCTCGCTGTCGGGGCGCGAGAAGTAGATCAGCTCGAAGACGCACGCGCGCGCGGGCTTGGGCGTCAGCGCGGGGTACGACTTGAGCCCCGAGCCGTCGATCACCACCATCTCCCCGGGACGGATCTCGCGCGTGAACTCGGCGCCCACCATGTCGAGCGCGCAGGTCTCGCTCGCGAGCACGTACGCCTCGCCGCGCTTTCCGAGGCAGAGCGGGCGGAAGCCACGCGGGTCCCGGACGCCGATCAGCTTGTCCCCCGCCAGGATCACGAGCGTGAAGGCGCCCTGGCAGCGTGCCAGCGCCTCCGGAATCATCCGCTCGATCTCGGTCGATTTCGACTTCGCGATCAGGTGGAGGATGACCTCGGTGTCGCTCGTGGTCTGGAAGATCGAGCCCTGCGATTCCAGCTCGTTCCGGAGCGCGAGCGCGTTCACGAGGTTTCCGTTGTGCCCGAGCGCCAGCATGCCCTCGCGGAAATCCACGACGAGGGGCTGCGCGTTGCGCAACAAGGAGCTTCCCTGGGTGGAATAGCGGTTGTGCCCGATCGCGATGGATCCGGGGAGCGAATCGAGCACGTTGCCGGAGAAGACGTCCGAGACCAGCCCCACGCCCTTGTGGTGGCGGAACTCGATGCCGTCGGTGGCCACGATGCCCGCGCTCTCCTGGCCGCGATGCTGGAGCGCGTAGAGTCCCGCATACGTGAGCCGGGCCGCGTTCTCCGCGCCCCAGATTCCGAACACGCCGCACTCCTCGTGAAGGCGGTCGTCGTTGCTCTCGTTCATGGGCTCTCCCTCACGCGGCTGCCCGAAACGCGGGCGCGGGTTCGATCAGGAATCGCTCGACGCGGCTCCATGGAGTCGCGCCATGCAGCAGCATCGCGGTCTCGGCGTGCGGGTTCACCAGGAGTCCGTGCTTCTGGTCCTGGAGCTCGCCCAGCGTCGCCCGGAAATAGCTCGTGGCCGGCGTGCCGTCCGACCCGCGCGACCAGATCCACCAGACCTTCGCCCTGCGGATCGCTCCCAGCCCCGGCATCGGATGCTCGCGAAGGAGGCGCGCCTTCAATCCGTCGTCCCGCGTGTCCTCGCGCACCCGGCTCAGGATCCCCCAGGCGCCGTCGGGCGGCGCCCAGGACTCGCCTCGCTCGGCCGACGTGAGAAAGCGGTGGCGCTCCTTGTTCGGGTTCACGAAGAAATTGGACTGCCGCACCGCTTCTCCCAGCGCGCGTTCGAAGGTCTCCGCCTTGCCGCCCGGCTCGGGCTCGAAGGTCAGGAGCTGCTCCCTCGCGATCCGTGCCAGCGTGTGGCCCGGATCGAGAAGCCGCCGCCCGGTCTCGAGCGCGGTCCAGGCGCTGAGATCGGTGATCTTGAGCCCGACCAGGAGCACCGCGCTCACGGGCGCGCCTTTTCTGCCGGGCGGGAAAGAAGCTTCGATGCCAGCGACTCGAAGACGATTCTCCCCGGACCGGGACCTTCCAGGGCCTCCCAGTTGCCCACCGCGGCCCGCCGCGACTCCCCCCACACGTTCTTCAGCTCGAGCGGCACCTGCCGAAGCCAGCTGGCGCGCTCCGGATGGGGCATGAAGGCCAGGATGTTGCCGGCGCGATTGGTGATTCCAGCGGCCTGTAGCATGGCTCCGTTCGGATCGTGGGGATAGCCGCTCGCCGGTCCCCCTTCCGGAGTGACGAAGCGGTAGAGAACCAGCCTCTCACTTTCGATGCGCTCCAGCACCTCGGGGTCCGCCGTAAGGAAGCGGCCCTCCCCGTGCGCGATCGGCATGGGGATCACCTGTCCCGGCCTCACGTTGGCGTACCACTCGCTCCCCGGCCCCGGATTCGCGGCGAGCCAGGACCAGCGGCAGAGGTACCCTTCGCGCCTGGGCGCACGGTTGGGCGCCAGGGCCATCTCCACCTTCCCGGGATGGAACCCCGGCACCAGCCCCGCCTCCACCAGAACCTGGGCGCCGTTGCAGATCCCGAGCACGGGCTTTCCCCGCTCCGCTTCCGCGGCGATCCGGTCCACGGCGGGCAGCTTCGCCGCGATGGCGCCGGCGCGGATCCTGTCTTGGAACGCGAACCCGCCCGGGATCACGAACGCGTCGAACTCGCTCCACACCGATGCGGGCTCGTTCCACCGCACGATCCGGGCGGTGAGCCCCACGGCCTCGAGGGCGCGCGCCGTCTCGTACTCGCAATTGACTCCCGGAATCTGCACGACCGCCACGCGCGCCATCGTCACTCCGCGATCGGCTTGAGCGCGTCCCGGTGCAGGCGCTGCAAGCTCTCGAGGTCCAGGTCCACCAGCGTGTGTCCTCCATCCAGGATCCGGAACTGGGGGGCGGCCAGGGTTCGCCCGGTCATCGTCGCCTCCACTCCCCACTGCTCGAAGATGCGGAGAAATTGCGGCAACTGCTCCTTCGCCACCTCGAAGAGAAATCCGGGCGCCTCCGAGTAGAGGCGCGACTCGGAACTCGTGTTTCCCAGGCCGGAGATCGGGATCTGCAGTCCGAGACCCTGCGCCTCGAAGCCGCCCAGCGCCATCTCGAGGGCCGCGATCGCGAGCCCTCCCTCGGCCAGATCGTGCGCCGCGAGCACGCAGCCGCTCCGCACCGCCTCGAGCGTGGCGTAGATGCGTCTCCGCTCCCGATCGAAATCGAGCTCCGGCAGGGAGCCGTCCGTCTTGCCGGTGAGCGCGTGCCGGAGCTGCGAGGCGCCGAGCCGGTCCTGGCGCGGACCGCTCAGCACCAGAACGCTCCCGGCGCGCTTGATCCCGCTCGTCGTGGCGACGCTCACGTCGTCGAAGACGCCGAGGCCCGCGATGATCGGAGAGGGCTCGATGGAGCGGCCGGAGTGGGACTCGTTGTAGAAGGAGACGTTCCCCGAGACGATCGCGACCGGGGGCCCGGAGGGTCCGTCGCGTCCGAGCGCCCTCGCGGCATCCCCCAGCCCGCGCACGCTCCGCACGAAGTCCGCGAAGACCTCGGGGTCCTCGGGATTCCCGAAGTTGAGACAGTCGGTGAGCGCGACGGGCTCCGATCCGACCGCGACGAGATTCCGCAGTGACTCCGCCACCACGTGCGCGGTTCCCCAGTAGGGATCGGCCGCGACCCACCAGGGATTTCCGTCCACGGTGATCGCCGCGCCCAGCTTCGATCCCGGCACCGGCGCGAGCACCGCGGCATCCGCCTCCCCGGCGCGGATCACCATCCTTCCCTGCACCTCGGTGTCGAAGTAGCGGAAGATGGGCTCGCGCGAGGCCAGATTGGGCCGCTCCACCATCTTCGTGAAGAACGCTTCCTGGTCCTGCACCGGCGGGAGCGGATCCGGAGCGGGTGCCAACGCGCGCGGGCGTTCCGCGCGGCGATGCTCGATCCCCGCCGTGATCACGTCCACGAGGGCGTCGCCGACCGGGTGCCCCCCCTTGAGAATCCGGTAGTGCTTGTCGGAGCGCACGCGCCCCACGACCGCCGCGCGCGCGCCGTGGTACACCTCGGGGAGCGCGTAGGTCTTGTTGTAGAGATCGAGCACGCGCTCCGCCACGCGCTCCGGGACCACCATCGCGAACCGCTCCTGGGTCTCGGAGCACGCGAGCACCTCGGGAGGAAGATCCTCGCGCGAGGCGGGCACCCGGTCGAGATCCACGTCCATGCCGAACCCGCCCGCGGCGGCCAGCTCGGAGGAGGCGCAGGCGATCCCGCCCGCGCCGAGATCCTTGAAGCCGAACGCCACCTTCTCCTGGTACAGCCACTCGAGCACCGCGCGGTTCGCCTCGAGGAGCACGCGCTTCAGGAAGGGATCGGGCACCTGGACGTGGCCGCGCTGCCCTTCGGCGTTCTCCTCGAGCACCGCGGAGGCGAACGAGGCGCCGCCGAATCCGGTCTCGTCGGTGGGCTTTCCGATCAGGAGGAGCACGTAGGGCTCGCGCGACGCCGCGTCCGGGACGCGGCTCCGGACCACGCGGTCCGCGCGCACGAGCCCCAGCGAGACCACGTTCACGAGACAGTTCTCGTCGAACCGCGGCGAGAAGAAGACGTCGCCGCCGAGATTGGGAACGCCGAGCGCGTCTCCGTATTGCCAGATTCCGTCCACGACGCCGCGCACGATCTCGCGCACCGGCGCCGCGCGCGGCCCGTCCGGGTCCCCGAACCGAAGCGCATCCAGCACGCCGATCACCTCGGCCCCCATGCAGGCCACGTCGCGCACGATGCCGCCGATCCCGGTCGCGGCGCCCTCGGTGGGCACGACCTGCGACGGATGATTGTGGCTTTCGTGCGCGATGACCAGCGCGTACTCGATTCCCTGGTGTGTGCCCAGCCGGACCACCCCGGCGTCCTCGCCGGGGCCCAGGATGACCCGCGGGCTGTCGACGGGAAGGTGCGCCTTCAGCACCCACCGGCTGCTCTTGTAGGAGCAGTGCTCGCTCCACATCGTGTCGAAGATGGTGGCCTCGACGCGCGTGGGGTCGCGCCCCAGGAGCTCCAGCATGCGGCGCGCTTCCCCGGGCGTGAGCCGGAACCCTTCCTGACTCAGGATTTCGGCCAGCGTTCGATCGTCGGCCCCGGAGAGGGGCAGGACGGGGGCATTATCGAGCTGCTGCAACAGGCTCTCCCAAAACGCGCTCGAAGATTCGGTTCACGTGACGGGTGAAGTGCGCCGGATCGAAGCAGGCAAGGAGCTTCTCCTTGCCCAGGAGCGTTGTGACTTCGGCTTCCGCCGAGAGCCTCGAGGCGAGGTCGGGCCCGTCCTTCCAGGCCGCCATCGAGTGACGCTGGACCACGGCGTAGGCGTCCTCGCGCGACATTCCCGCCTGCACGAGCGCCAGGAGGACCCGCTGCGAGTAGATGAGACCGCGCGTTCGATCCAGATTCGCGCGCATGCGCTCCGGGTAGACGTGGAGCATCTCCAGCACCTCGCGCAGCTGCGCCGTCATGAAGTCGCACGCGAGGAAGGAATCGGGAAGGATGACGCGCTCGGCGCTGGAGTGGCTGATGTCCCGCTCGTGCCAGAGCGCCACGTTCTCGAGCGAGACCATCGCGTTGGCGCGCAGCAGGCGCGCCAGCCCGCAGATCCGCTCGCAGTTCACCGGATTCCGCTTGTGAGGCATCGCCGAGGAGCCCTTCTGACCTTCGCGGAAGGGCTCCTCCAATTCGAGGATTTCGGTCTGTTGCAAGAGCCGGATCTGGACCGCGATCTTCTCGAGCGAGGCGCCGAGGAGCGCGATCGCCTGCATCAGCTCCGCGTGGCGGTCCCGCTGCACCACCTGCGTCGCCGCGGGCTCCGGCGTGAGGCCCAGCGACCGCAGGACCTCCTCCTCGAGCTCGGGGCTCAGGTGCGCGTGCGTGCCCACGGCGCCCGAGAGCTTTCCGACCGCAACGGCTTCCCGCGCCCGCTTCAAGCGCTCGAGCGCGCGGCCCAGCTCCTCGTACCAGACCAGTACTTTCAACCCAAACGTGATCGGCTCCGCGTGCACGCCGTGCGTGCGCCCCACCATGATCGTTTCCTTGTGGCGCAGGGCCAGCACGCGCGCCGTGTCGCGGAGGCGCTTCGTCTCGGCAAGGAGCAGGTCGCAGGCGCGGGTCAGCGTGAGGGCCAGCGCCGTGTCCACCAGATCCGAGGAGGTCATCCCTTTGTGGAGATGGCGCGCGTCCTCCCCGATGGACTCTCCGAGCGCGGTCAGGAACGCGATCACGTCGTGGCGAAGCGTCGACTCCAGCTCGTCCACGTGCTTCGGGTCCACCTTGGCGCGCGAGCGGACGCGACCGGCCACCCCGGCCGGCACCTCGCCCGTCCGCTCCATCGCGGCGGCGACCGCCAGCTCCACCTCGAGCCAGGTGCGGTAGCGGGCGACATCCTCGAAGAGGGCCGCCATCTCCGGACGGCTGTAGCGCGGGATCACGGTCTCACTCCTTCAGCTCCTCCAGGGTGAGGCGGAGATTCACCAGCTTTCCATCGCGCTCGACCGTGAGGGTGATCGTGTCGCCCACGTTCGCCCCGAAGATCGCCCGATACGCTTCGTTCACGTCACTGATCGCGGTCCCGCTCACCTTGCGGATGATGTCTCCGACGCGCGCGCCCGCCTTGTCCGCGGGGCTTCCCTTCTCCACGGAGGAGATGTAGAGCCCCTTCCGGTCCTTGGTGCCGATCCGCTCGGCGAGGTAGGGGGTGATGTCCCAGGTGCCGACGCCGATCCAGATATTGCGGACCCTTCCATATTTGATGATCTCGTCCACGACGCGTTTCGCCGCGTCGATCGGGATCGCGAATCCAATCCCCTCCGAGCCGCCGCTCTTCGTGAAGATGAAGGTGTTCACGCCGATGACCTCGCCCAGCGCGTTCACCAGCGGCCCGCCCGAGTTCCCGGGATTGATGGCGGCGTCGGTCTGGAGCATGTTCTTGTAGATCCCGCCGCTGGTGGAGCCCGCCTTGATGTCGCGCGCGGTCGCGCTGATCACTCCCGCGGTGACGGTGGGCTGCGTGTCGTTGAGCAGGAACCCGAAGGGATTGCCGATCGCAATCGCCCACTCCCCGACCATGAGGTCGGCCGAGGTGCCGAGCGGAGCGACCGGGAGGTTGTCCCCTTCGATCTTCACGATCGCGACGTCGTACTGCGGATGCGCGCCCAGCACCTTGCCCGTGAAGGACCGGCCGTCGGCCAGGATGACCGTGATCTTCTCGGCCCCGTTCACCACGTGCTCGTTCGTGAGCACGTAGCCCTTGGGAGAGATGATGAAGCCCGAGCCCATGCCCGGGATCTGCTCGCGGTACCGGTAGGAGGGGATCATGTCCCGGAAGAAGGGCTCGAAGAACTCGCTTCCAAAGGGCGTGGACTGGACCATGCGCGTCTGCACGACGCTGATCGTGACGACGGACGGCCCGACGCGATGCGCCGCTTCCACGATCGCGGTCCGGCGCGTGGCGGTGGGATCGGGCCGCGGCACCTCGTCCGCGGCTGCCGCCCGGGGCTCGGCCAGGGTTGCCGCCGCCTGGATGCCGCGCGCGCCCTTGCCTCCGCTCCTTCCGGCGATCGCGGAAGCGCCGAGCACGATCGCTCCCAGAAGGAGGAATCCGCACACGACGCCCCAGATCCAGGTGCTCTTCCACTGCGGGTCATGACGCTTCAGCATCGAAGCGGGGTCTTCAACCTGCGACATCCAGAGTCTCCTTGGGAAGCCATCCCAGCCGGGGATAGCGGACCCGCGTGAGATACAGACCATGAGCGGGCGCTGGAGGCGCCGCACTTCTCCGATCGCGAGCATGAAGCGCCGCGCGGATGGCCTTCGCCCCTCCGCCCTCTTCCGCGGCGCGAAGAACCGTCGATACGACGCGGCGCACCATAGTGTACAGGAAGCGATCGGCCACGATGTCGAACCGCGTGACGATCCCGCGCCGCGACCACCGGAGCTCCGTCACGCTGCAGCGCGTGTCCTCATCGTCCCCGCCCTGTTTCGAGAAGCTGAGGAAGTCGTGGGAGCCCTGAAGAGGCCGCGAGGCGCGGCGGAGCGCCTCCAGATCCGCGCGGATCGGGCGCGCCCACGCGTGGTTTCGCAGGAGCGCGGTGGGCCGCGACACGATCAGGTAGCGGTACGCGCGGCGCATGGCCCGGAACCTGGCGTGGAAGTCGGGCTCGGCCTCGGCCGCCTCCACGATCCGCACGTCCCGTGGAAGGTGGGCGTTCAGGGCCATCCGGAGCCGCTCCGGCGTGAGCCGCGTTTCCAGAGTTGCGCTCGCGATCTGCCCTGATGCGTGACACCCCGCATCGGTTCGGCCTGCTCCCGCAATTCGAACGTTCGTCCCCGTCACTTCCCGCATCGCCCGCTCGATCTCCCCCTGAACGGTCCGGTCCCGAAGCTGAACCTGCCAGCCGTGGAAGTCGCTGCCGTCGAATTCGATCCCGAGCCGCACCGTGAGGGTGCGCGCCTCAGAGGACACGCAGGAACCACGCCGCCCCGGTGGCGCTGCCCACGACCGCCGCCCATTCCCGGATTCCCCAGTGGAGCGGGAGCCCTGCCCTCCGCGCGTGGCCCAATTGATAGCCCCGAGCGGTGAGCGCGTCGGCGTAGGCGTCTCCGATCCGGAGCATCGTTCCCAGGAACGGCAGGAACCAGGCGAGGAGATATCGCGCGATCCCCTGGAGACCGCGTCCGGGGCGGATGCCGCGCCCGCGAAGCGCCTGCACGTGCTGCTCGGCCTCACGCAGCGCGAGGGGCAGGAGCCCCGCCGTGAGGCGCGCGCTCTCCACGAGGACGAGGAGGATTCGAGGACGGGAAGGCGGTTTCTTGGCCATGAGCCAGCGCGCGATGGGACCGAGCGCCGATCGGGCGGCCCATCGGAGGAGATAGAGGAGCGCCAGAAGCCGCCACGCGATCGCGGCGGAGGGCGCCAGGGCAGCGCGGAAGTTCTTCCCGGCGAAGAGAACGTGCGCGAGGAAGACGATCAGCGCCAGAGCCAGGAGCGGTGCTTCCGCGCGAGGGGATTTTCCCTCGGCGCGGAGCGCCAGGATACCGAGGAGGGTTGCCGCGAGCGCGAGCAGGATCCAGGATCGCGCCATCGCCAAGCCCGCGCCCGCGAGGGCGAGCGAAACGAGCCACGCGAGCGGATGGAGCGCGCGGGTGTTGCCAGACTCTGGATTCACTTCGTCGGGTTCCGGCGAGCCGGGCACTGGGTGCGATTCCTCCGTGCCTTCGGAGGCGGGATCGGCCTTCACCGATCCGCCTGAGGTGTCACTCTACACGGAGTCGCGCGCCGCGTCAAATCCGCGGGAAGCAAGAGCGCAGCGCGAAGCGTGGTCCCGTCAGCGGTCGCGGCGGAGGGGGCGGTACCAGCCGAGGAGCGTCAGCACGAGGACGAGCCCCAAACAGAGGCCCGTGATCCAGTCTCCCCAGAGCCGGAACAAGGTCGGCCTGCCGCCCAGGACGACGTCCCCCACGATGACCGCCTCCTTGAAGAGAGGGCTGGATTTGGATTCGCGGCCGAGCGGGTCGATGAACATCGAGATCCCCGTGTTGGCGCAGCGCGCCATGCCGACCTCCTCCTCGACGCAGCGCAAGATCGCCATGTCGGCGTGCTGGCGGGGCGCGGCGGTCGGACCGAACCATTCGTCGTTCGTGATGTTGACGAGCCAGCGCGCGCCGTCGATGGCGTAGTCACGGGAGAGCCCCGGGAAGATCGACTCGAAGCAGATCAGGACGCCGAAGGGAGCGTCCTGGAACGGGAACACGACGGACTTCGTGCCGGGAGTCCACTCGGCCTGGCCCAGGTCCAGCTTCCCGAGAAACGGCAGGATTCCCTGGAACGGAATCCGCTCCCCGAAGGGCACGAGGTGGATCTTCTCGTACTGGGCCGCGATGGTCTTCGAAGGGAGCATGAGCCCGGCCGCGTTGTGGGTGATCACGCCGCCGCTCAGGCTGAGGGTCGCGTCCGGATAGCCCATGAGAACGGGCACATCCCACGCTTTCACGTACTCGAGAATGCGGTCGAGCTTCTGGGCCTCGAGCCTGACGTAGAACGGAAGCGCCGTCTCCGGCCAGAGGACGATGCGGGGCTTGGGCTCGCCGGCCACCGCCTCCGACGTGAGGCGCGCCAGCGTCCCGATGCTTCTTTCTTGGTGCAGGGTGTCCCACTTCTCGTCGCTCCCGATGTTGGGTTGCACCATCGCGACGCGGATGGTCGGACCGGAGGTGTAGGTCCGGATCCGGTCCTCCCCCCACTTGACGGGAGCGGCGACCAGCACGAAGGCGAGCACCACGAGCGTGACGCGCGCGGGCCAGTTCCGCACCGTGACCGCGCCGGCAAGGAGCGCGTTCACCCACACGATCCAGACGCTGAGCCCCGGCGCTCCGACGAGCGAGGCGCCCTGGATCCACGCGGGATGCCCGGCGAGCGCGTAGCTCAGGTTTCCCCAGGTGCACCCCAGCGGACCCGAGGACTTGAGCCACTCGGTGGCGCCCCAGACCGCCGGGGCCACCACGAGGGGCGACCAGCCGACGCGGCGACGGATGAAGCGCGTCAGCCATCCGAACAGGGCCACGAAGAATCCGAGATACAACGCGAGGGCCAGGAGCCCCGGGAAGATGATCCAGGGAAAGGTCATCGCGCGGGCCGGAAGGCGCACCAGCCACTCGAAGAGGATCGCGTTGAACACGATTCCCGTGATCCAGGGAATCCAGAAGGCCCCGCGCGGCTCACCGGCGAGCGCCTGGGTCCGGTGCGGGCCCTGGCTGTGCATCTGCATCCAGACGAGCAGCGGGACGAGCGCGACGAAGACGAGCGGCATGAGGCCGGCGCTGGGAAACGCGAGGCTGAGGAGAATGCCCGACGCGGCCGCTGACAGCGGCCCGCGAAAACGATTAATGGAGACGGACCTCGCGGCGGGCCTCGGCGGATTGGTAGATGGCGTCGATGATCTTCATTACCTGTAACCCCTCCTCGGGAGAAGCCTGGGGCTTCTCCCCCTGCGTGATACACCGGAGAAAATGCTCCAGCTCCAGCTCGTAGGATTGCTTGTAGAGGTTGCGCACCGAGTCGAGGGAGGGCGTCACGTCTTTCAGCCGGCCCCCCATCTCCTTGTGGATCCGGAACGGGTGCAGGAGCGCCGCTCCCTCCGTGCCGTAGAGATTCAGATAGGAGAAATTCTTCTCTAGAAGCAGCGCCCAGCTCACCTCCAGTGTGAGCGAGGCCCCGGAATCCAGGAGAATCATGGCGGCCAGCGTGTCCTCCACGTCCTGCCGCGGATCCCGCACGTACTTGGTCGCCGTGACGGAGGACACCTGGGGATTTCCGAGGAGCCACATCGAGAGGTCGAGCATCTGGACTCCGAGATCCATCAAGACGCCTCCTCCGGCGCTCCGCTTGTTCGTGTACCACTCGGGCCCGCCCCGCTCGGTCCGGTAGCGGAGCCAGCCCGTCTTGGCGTAGAAGAGATCGCCCAGCTCCTTCCGCTCGATGAACTTGCGCAGCACCTGCGCTTCGGCGCGGAAGCGGTTGTTCATGGCGTACATGAGCGTCTTTCCTGAGCGCTTCGCCGCGTCCGCCATCATCTGCGCCTCGGCCGCGTTCCGGGCCGGCGGCTTCTCGCAGAGCACGTGCTTTCCGTAATCGAGCGCGGCGAGCGTCATGGGGCAGTGGAGATGGTTCGGCGTCGAGATGATCACCGCATCCAGCTCCTCGAGCCGGAGCAGGCGCTCGTAGTCCGAGACCGCGTGCGGGACCCGGAAGCGCTCCGCCACGACGCGCGCCTTCTCCGGATCGTCGTCACAGACCCCGAAGATCTCGACGTCTTTCATGCGCGCCAGGGCGGGAAGGTGATTGACCTGCGCGATGGCTCCGACCCCGATGAGTCCGAGGCGGGTCACTCCTACTGTCAACGTGGGCGCTCCCGGTCGAACGTGGGGGATGGTCGTGGACGGTCGCGCGAGTATAGAAACTGACGAGACGAAATCAAGGCGAATCGGGATCGAAGGATCTCAATCGCCTCATCTTCTTCCACAATCCTTGACGCGTCAGCCCCAGCGCGCGCGCGGCGTCCGCCTTGTTGCCCTTGTGCGACTCGAGCGCGCTCCGGATGAGCTCGGCTTCATAGGCCCGCGTTCTTCCCTTCAGATCGGCCGCGCGGTCGCGAAGAATCGACGTGCCCCCGTTCCCGAAGCTCTCTCCCAGCGAGCGTCGCGAGACCCACCCGTCCCGGTCGAGCGCGTGGCACGAGCGCTCGAGCACGCCCATCAGCTCCCGAACGTTCCCCGGCCAGGAGTGCTCGCTGAGGGCGGCCCATGCGTCCGCGCGCACGCCCAAAACGGCGATCCGGTCCCGGCGGGAGAGACGCAGGAGGAACGCGGCGGCGAGGTGCGGGATGTCCTCGAGGCGCTCGCGGAGCGGCGGCACCGGCAGCGTGAGGACGTGCAGCCGATAGAAGAGGTCCGCGCGAAATCGGCCAGCCGCGACTTCCCCGCCCAGATCGCGATGGGTCGCGGCGAGAATCCGGACGTCCACCCGCCTCGAGCGGGAGTCCCCCACGCGCCGCAGCTCCCCTTCCTGGATCACGCGCAGGAGACGGCTCTGTACGGAGGGGCTGGCATCGCCGATCTCGTCCAGGAACAGGGTCCCCTGATGCGCGGCCTCGAAGAGACCGATCCTGTCTTGATGCGCGCCGGTAAAGGAGCCTCGCGTGTGTCCGAAGAGCTCGCTCTCGACCAGCGTGTCCGCGATCGCGCCGAAGTTGTGCGGAACGAAGGGGCCGCCGGATCGCGGCGAGAGCGCGTGGAGGGCCCGGGCGACCAGCTCCTTCCCGGTGCCGGTCTCGCCCAGGATCAGAACCGTGGCATGGCTACGCGCGAGCGCGCGAATCCGCTCGCCCAGAACCTGGACCCCGTCGCTCCAGCCGACGATGCCCATCGACTCGGCACACGGACCAAATCCATCCCGCGCCAGATCCTCGAGCGTGTGGCGCTCGGCCGGCTCGGGACAGGTTGCGATGTCCCACCCCACGTCCCCGCCCTTTCCTCTTAAGCGGTGAGCTTCACCTCGCGCGATCCCGGCTGGATCGAGCCGATGCGATGGGCCGCGTGGCCGGCGTCCGCGAGCGCGCGCTCCACCTTCGCGGCATCCTCGCGCTTCACGACGAGAATCATGCCGATGCCCATGTTCCAGACCTCGTGCGCCTCCGCCTCGCTCACCTTCCCGGCTTCGCAAAGGAAGCGGAAGAGGTCCGGCACGGGCCAGCTCTCGAGCGCGACGTCCGCCGAGACGCCCGCGGGGAGCACGCGAGCCAGATTCCCGGTGATGCCGCCTCCCGTGATGTGCGCCATGCCGCGCACCGATCCCGCGCCGCGGGCCACCGCGACCGCGGGGCCGTAGTAGCGATGCGTCTGCAAGAGCTCCTGTCCGACCCCGGCGCCCCAGGGCAGCCGGTCGTTCACCTGCATGCGCAGCGTCTCGAAGAGGATCTTGCGCGCGAGCGAGTAGCCGTTCGTGTGAAGCCCCGTCGACGGAAGCCCGAGCAGGACGTCCCCCGGCGAGATCGCGGACCCATCGATCCACTGTGACTCCTCCGCCAGCCCCACGATCGCGCCCGCGAGGTCGTAGTCGTCGTTCGCGTAGATCCCCGGCATCTCCGCGGTCTCGCCGCCGATCAAGGCGCAGCCCACCTCGCGGCACCCGCGCGCGAGGCCGGTCACGACCTCCTCCACGCGCTTGGGATCGAGCGTGCCCATGGCGATGTAGTCGAGAAAGAAGAGGGGCGTCGCCCCGTGGACCAGGATGTCGTTTCCACAGTGGCACACGAGATCTTCCCCGACCGTGTCGTGCTTCCCGGCCAGGAGCGCGACGCGCAGCTTCGTCCCGACGCCGTCCATGCTCGCCGCGAAGAGCTTGCCGGGCGCTCCCGGGACGCGGAACGCTCCCGCGAAGGAGCCGAGATCCTGGGCCACGTTGGCGTTGAACGTGGAGCGGACGAGCTCCCGGATGCGGTCGACCGCCTCCTCGCCCTTCCGGATGTTCACGCCCGCGTCGCGGTAGCGGCTCATGGGAGAAGATCCAGCACCAGGTCCGAATCCGGGCGCGCGGGCACCAGGCGTCCGGAATCGTGGAGCTCCGTGAGCGCCGCGACGGCTCTCCGGTCGAACTGCGAGCCCGCGTGCCGCTTCAGCTCCGTGAGGGCGCGCGGGATCGGAAGCCCTTTCCGGTACGGGCGGTCGGAGGTCATCGCGTCGAAGGCGTCGCACACGTGGATGATGCGCGCGCCGAGCGGGACCTCGGCATCCTCGAGGCCCGAGGGATATCCCCGGCCGTCGGGACGCCAGTGGTGCGTCCGCACCATGTCGGCCGCGGTGCGGAGCGCGCGGATCTGTCCCACGATGCGGGCGCCCGCCTCGGGATGGCGCATCATGAGCCTCCGCTCGTCCGGATCGAGCGTCGCGGGCTTCCGGATCACCTCCGGGCGCTGGGCGATCTTTCCGATGTCGTGGCAGAGCGCGGCGTAGTGGATCGTCTCGACCTCCTCCTCACGAAGGCCGAGGTGACGCGCCACACGCACGGAATAGTCCGCCACCCGCACGGAGTGTTCGTGCGTGTAGGGATCGACGGAGTCGAGCACGACGCTCAGGGCGCGCACGAAGCTCACCAGGTCTCCCTTGAGATCCGCGTAGAGCTGGAGCGCGTACCGGGCGAAGAAGAGCGGAAGCACGAGGAGGAGCACGCCCGGAATCCCGGCCGCCGCGCGCACCACCGCGAAGAGAAGTCCGAACCCGATCGAAAGCGCGTACTGAGGGACGCCGTCGCGGAACTGGTGGCGCCAGATCCGCCCCGGGTTCTCGCCGGTGCGCGTCGCCATCACCAGACTCACCGCGCCGGTGTTCAGCATGAAGTAGAGGGAGCCCGCGAGAAGGACCGGCAGGAGATCCCGCGGGAAGCTGGGGCCGCCCAGGGCCCCGCCCGCCGCGAGAAATGCGGAGCCGGCGAGAATGGTGGTGGAGGCATAGAGCCCGGCGTTCAGCGCGGCCTCTCCCGGAGGCCTCCGGAGAATCAGGATCTGCGCGACGGCGGTCGTCGCCAGATCGAGGAAGCCCGCGACCCAGGGACCGAAGAGGAGGATGGCGCCCAGGTCCAGGATGGAGGCGATCGTCATCGTCGCGCCGCGGATCATCGTGACGGGAAAGGCTTCCGCGGCGATGAGGAGCGCGAACCAGATCAGGATTCCCCACGCGTCCCAGCGCGTTTGCTTCACCTCCGGGCCGCCGAAGATCGCCAGGAGCACGGGAAGCGCGGCGAGAAAGGACGGCAGGAGGAACCACACGATCGGAGTCCGGGCCGCCGCGCGCTCGCGCGACTCCGGCTTCCGCTCGATGGGCATCACAAGCTCGGCTTCCAGTCTCCGACCCAAGCTCCCTCCCCTCGCGAATGGGCCCCGCCTCCGCACGGAGTGTGCCAGGGTGCGTGCCGCGGCACCAGAGGACAACTGCGTGCCGGAGCGCGGAGCCCGCGAGCGGCGGGCGAGACAGGAGCACCTGGGCCGCGTCGGCGGGCCGACGGCGTCAACGAAGAAGCCGCGCCGTGTTGTCCAGGCTGAAGCGGGTCATCTCCATCACCTGGTCCGCGCGGCGCAGGATCTCCGGCCGCTCCACGCGCGCGAGTCCCAGAACTCCGAAGTCCTCCACCGTGAAGGAGGCCATCACGCATCCGTAGACGACGGCGGCGCGGAGCGTGCGGTCGGTGATGCGTCCCATGCGCGCGAGCGACCCGAAGAATCCGCCGGCGAACGTATCCCCCGCGCCGGTGGGATCGACAACGCTCTCGATCGGAACCGCGGGGCACGTGAAGTAGAGATCGCGTGATTGCAAGAACGCGCCGTGCTCCCCCTGCTTGATGACGACCGTCTCCGGACCCAGGGAGAGAATCCCGCGCGCCGCCTTGTGCGTGAGCGATTCCCCCGCCAGCTCGCGCGCTTCCTCCCCGTTGATGAGCAGGATGCGCACTCGCTTCAGAATTTCCAATAATTCCTTCCGCTTTCCGTGGATCCAGTAGTTCATGGTGTCGCAGAGGACGAGGCGCGGCTGCTTCAGCTGGTCCAGCACCTCGCGCTGCAGCACCGGATCGATGTTCGCGAGGAACACTTCCGTGAAGGCGCGGAGGCCGTCGTGAAGCTTGGGACGGAATTGCTCGAAGACGTTCAGCTCGGTGCGCAGGGTCTCGCGGGTGCTCATGTCCTTGCTGTAGACCCCTTCCCACCGGAAGGTCTTCCCCTCGCGCACCTCGATGCCCGAAAGATCCAGATCGGGATGCTCGAGCGCGCGGCGCGCCTCGGCGGGAAAGTCGCTCCCCACGACCGCGACGATCGAGACCGGAAGGAAATGCAGGGCCGCGAGCGCGAAGTACGCCGCGGATCCTCCGAGCACTTCCTCCACGCGCCCCGCCGGCGTCTGGATCGTGTCCAGGCCCAGCGACCCGACGACCGCGATCGCCATGCCTACATCGATTCCGGGGCGCTGACGCCGAGGAGGCCGAGCCCGCGGCGGAACACGACGCCGGTCGCGCGCACGAGGAGGAGCCTCGCCGCGGTCACCGCGGCATCGGGGCCGACCACGCGATGCACGTGATAAAACGAATGAAACTTGGCCGCCAATTCCTTGAGGTACATGGGGATGCGGTGGGGCTCGCGATACCTGGCCGCGGCGGCGACCAGGGATGGAAAGGCTGCCAGCCCGCGCAGGAGGGTCAAGGTCTCGGCCTCGTGCAGGAGATCGGGGCGCGCCGCGGCGATGGCCGGCTCCGGCACCCCCTGGCTCTTCGCGTACTCGAGCACGTGGATGATCCTCGCATGCGCGTACTGCACGTAGTACACGGGATTGTCCTCGCTCCGCTTCACCGCGAGCTCGAGATCGAAGTCCATGGGGCTCTCGGCCCGGCGCATGAGGAAAAAGAAGCGCGCGGCGTCGACCCCTACCTCCTCCACGAGCTCCTCCATGCTGATGAAGTCGCCGGAGCGCTTCGACATCTTCACGATCTCGCCGCCGCGGAGGAGCTTTACCCACTGGAGCGTGATGACGTCGAAGCGGCCGGGATCGTGGCCCAGGGCCTCGAGCACTCCCTTCATCCGCACGATGTGCCCGTGGTGGTCGGGGCCCAGGATGTCGATGAGGCGCTCGTATCCACGGGCAAACTTGTCATCGTGATAGGCCGTGTCCGGAAGGACGTACGTCGGCACGCCGTTCGAGCGGACCACGACCCGGTCCTCCTGGTCGCCGAACTGCGTGGAGCGAAACCAGAGGGCGCCATCCTTCTCATAGACATGCCCCCGGTCGCGGAGACGCGCGAGCGCCCGCTCGACCATACCTTTGCGATGCAGCTCGCTCTCCCGGTACCAGCGTTTGATGGCAACGCCAAAGCTCTCGAGCTGGGCGCGCTGGCGCTCGACCATGAGGTCGATCGCGGCCTGCCCGAACTCCTGGCGCTGCTCCTGCTCCGGGAGCGCGAGCCAGCGCTTCCCCTCTTCCTGGCTCAACTTTGTCGCGACCTCGGCAACGTACTCGCCGGCGTACCCCTCCTCGGGAATCGGAGGCGCCGGGAGACCCAGCGACTCCGCGAAGCGGGTCCGGACGGACGCGCCGAACAGCTCGGCTTGCGTTCCCCAATCGTTCACGTAGAACTCGCCGTCGGCCGTGTAGCCCGCCGCGTTCAGGATGCGGAGCAACGCGTCTCCAAACGAGGCGGCGCGCGCATTGACCACGTTGAGCGGCCCGGTGGGATTGGCGCTGACATACTCGATGAGGATCTTCTCGCCTTGGCCCACGGAGGAGCTGCCGTAGCCGTCGGGACTCGCGAGGATGCGCTTTAGATTCTCGGCGAGCCAGGCGGGCGCGAGACGGAAGTTGATGAATCCCGCCCCGGCGATCTCGATCGAGCTCACGACGTCCCGCTCGATCTCCTGGACGAGCGCGTCCCGCAGCGCCTCCGCGACCTGCCGCGGCGGGCGGCGCGCGGTCTTCGCCAGCGTCAGCGCAACCGGGGTGGCCCAGTCACCATGCTCCGGCTCGCGCGGAACCTCGACGTCGATGCGGGCACCCTCGGGGAGGGTGAAGCCCGCCTGACGAATCGCTGTTTCGACACGCTCCGCGAGGTAGGCCTCAATCGGCCACAGTTTCTCGGTGGGCATCGCCCCAGAGCTTGTCCAGAAGGTAGTACTCGCGGGCTCGCGCATGGAAGACATGTACGACAAAATCGACGTAGTCGAGAAGGATCCAGCGCCGGGCTTCGTATCCTTCCGTGTGCCACGGGCGGATGCCGCGGGCGCGCATACCCTCGTCCACCGCGTCCGCGATCGCGCGGGTCTGCACCTCCGACTGGCCCGTGGCGATCACGAAGTAGTCGCACACCCCTTCCAGATCCCGAAGATCCAGGATGAGGACGTCCTCGGCCCGCTTCGTCAGGGTAAGACGCGCCGCTTCGCGGGCGAGATCCTGGGCGGGAAGGCTCCGGGCGGGTTCGGTGCTCAACGCTCGCGCGTCACCGCGTACCGCACGGCGTTTTGCAGGGATTCGCGGATCAGAGGATCCGGTACGGAAGCAAGCTCCTCCTCGGCGCGCTCGGCGAGCTCGGTGCTCCGCTTCTGGCTGTAGGCCACCCCGCCGTGGACGGTCACGAACCGGACGACGTCGGACCAGTGGCCGTTCCGGAAATCCCGCGACCGGATCAGATCCTCCATGTCACGGCGCTCCCCTTCGGGAGCTTCGCGCAGCGCGTTGATCAAAGGCAGCGTGATCTTGCCCCCGTCGAGATCGTTCCCGCCGGTCTTCCCCGTCACCTTCTCGGCGCCGAGGTAGTCGAAGACGTCGTCGGTGATCTGGAAGGCCAGCCCCAGGGCGCGGCCGAACCGGTTCATGGCGGCGCGGCGCTTCCCGTCCGCCCCTCCGGCATTCGCCCCGAGCTCACATCCGGCCGACATGAGGCACGCCGTCTTCTCGTCGATCACGCGCATGTATTCCTTCTCCGACAGGTCGAGGCGATTCTTCTGCTCGATCTGGCGCAGCTCCCCCTGGCTCATCCGGTGGGTCGCGTCCGCGAGAAGGTCCATGGCTTCGTACATGCGCTTGGTGACGAGGATCGAGAACGCCTTCGAATAGAGGTAATCGCCCATGAGAATGGCGGTGTCGTTGTTGAACGCGCTGTTCACGGTCGGAAGGCCGCGGCGCAGGAGGCTCTTGTCGACGGAGTCGTCGTGGATCAGCGTGGCCGTGTGGATCAGCTCGACCACCACCGCGCCGAAGATCGCCTCGTCGGTGACGGCGCCGAATCCCATCGCGGCGAGGAGGACGAGGGTGGGGCGGAACCGCTTGCCGTAGGCGCGGTGCAGGTGGGCGCCGACCGTGCCCACCAGCCCCACGTCACAGAGGAAGGCGTCGTCGAGCTCGGTTTGAAACCGCTCGAACGGCTCCGCGATCGGGCTCCGGATCGCCTCCAGCGTCGGTGGTTCGGCCGGAAGCACTTCAGGCGCTTCTCTGCGAGCGGTCAATGGGCTCCTAGCGAGGGTTTCCTGTGTGAATCGGCGGTCAGCCTAGGTCCCGGGAGCCCTGGGTGTCAACCGAAAACCCCTGCCGGAGCCGCTCCAGGAGCCTCTCGCGGCGGTTCAACGAGGGGTTTTCCAGCACCTCCTCGAGGAGCTGCTCCAAGATCTTGCCGACCTGGGGGCCGGGAGGCAGATCGAGCGCCTGCATGACGTCGCTTCCGTCCACCTCGAGGTCTCGGACGGATAGCGCTTCCTCCGCTTCGAGGATCGCGTCCACGCGCGCGCGAAGCTCCGGGAGATAGTGCGGGAAGCCGGTCTTGAGGCCGTTCCCCACGTTGTCAGCGATCCTGAGATCGAAGAGATCGGCGATCGCGTCCACGCCCACGCTCCGGATGAATCGGCGCACGGCGGCGTCGCTCCACTCCGGCCGGTAGTCGAACATGTGCTGGCGGACGAGATGAGCGACGCGGTCCGTCATGTCCCGGCTGAAGCGGAGCCGCTCCATCGCCTCGCGGACGAGACGCTCCCCCACGAACTGGTGGTTGTAGAACGTGGCCTCGCCGTCCTCGCGGTCCTGCCGCGTCTCGGGCTTCCCCACGTCGTGGAAGAGCGCCGCCAGCCGCACGACCGGCTTCTCCGCGGGCGCGGCGTCGCAGGTGTAGAGCGTGTGGAACCAGACGTCGTAGGCGTGATAGCGGTTCTGGGGGACGGCGATCGTCTTCTCGAGCTCGGGGAACCAGACGCCCAGGAGCCCGGCACGGCGGAGCACCTCGAATCCACGCGAGGGCTCGGGCGCGCGCAGCATCTTCATCAATTCCTCCTGGACGCGCTCGGCGGCGACGCGCGCCACCTCGGAGCGGCTGTCCGGAAGGGCGCGCTCCGTCTTCTCCTCGAGCGCGAAGCCCAGGGTCGCGGCGAAGCGCGCGGCGCGAATGGGGCGGAGCCCGTCCTCCCGAAAGCGCGTGAGCGGGTCCCCGACCGCGCGAAGGATTCCCGCTTCCAGATCGGGGATGCCGCCGGTGGGATCCACGAGGCGGCCCCCGAGCGGATCCCATGCGATCGCGTTCACGGTGAAGTCGCGGCGGCGCAGGTCCTCTTCCAGCTCGCGCACGAAGGTCACCTTCTCCGGATGGCGAGCGTCCCTGTATTCGGATTCGACGCGGAAGGTGGTGACCTCGCAAGGGCCGGCTTCCGTGGGCACCGTGATGGTCCCGAACCGGGCCCCCGTCGCGATCCCTTTCGGAAAGAGCCGGAGCACTTCCTCGGGAGTCGCGCTGGTCCCCACGTCCCAGTCTTGAGGAGCGGGCTTCTCGCCGCTCAGAAGCTCCCGGGTCGCGCCTCCGACGACGTACGCGCGATGGCCCGCTCCTTGGAGACGGCGGAGCACGTCCAGGATGGGTTCCGGAACCAAAGAGGAGGACAGCCGGGTAGCAGTCATGGAGGGCGATGGTATCATCCGGCGCATGCGATCCGAGACACTTCGCGCGGCGGCTCTCGTGCTGGCCCTGAGCGCCGCGCTGGGCTGCGCGTCGGCCGAGCCCCTGTTCCTCCCCTCCGCCGAGCAGGGCTCCTGGCTCGCCGCCGACAAGGAGCTCCACTTCGCGGGCTCGCTGGCCATCGCCGCGTCGCTTCGCGTCGAAGGCAGGAGGCGCGAGACCTCGGTCGCGGCCGCGTTCGGAGCCGGGATCGTGAAGGAGATCTACGACGTCACGCTCAAGCCAAGGCGGCTGAAGCGGGGCGCGAGCTGGAAGGATCTCGCCGCCGATCTGGCGGGCGCCCTCGCCGGCGTTTGGATCGTGAGCGCGCTCGACCGCTGAGGGCTCCCCGCCTAGGGGAAGCCGTCCTTCCCCGGCAGCGTGATCGTGAACCGCGCGCCCGAGCCGGGCACGTTCTGCGCCGTGATCCTCCCGCCGTGGTTCTGGATGATCCGGTAGCAGGTCGAGAGGCCGAAGCCGTGCCCCTCC
>DASQAV010000057.1:0-60184 GCA_035635575.1 Candidatus Dormiibacterota bacterium
GATCGGCTGAACGCCCTTGGCCCGTAAGAAGCGCGTCTCCCAGCGAAGAAGCCGACGTGCGTCCTCGCGCGGGCTCCTGATTGGCGTCGTCGTGCTGCTCACCGGCGTCGCCGTGCTGATCTCGAAGAGCCTCACCCCGATCACGACGCGCTCCGCCCCATCGCCCAAGACACAGCAACAGGCGCCCCCACCCGCCCCGGCGGTGAAACACTTCTCGCTCGATTCCGACTGGGACCGGCTTCGGGTCAGCCTGGAATCAGCCTATCTGAGAACGGTGCGCGTCGGCGATCGCGCGGCGCTGCTCCGGCTCACCAGCCGCACGCTCCGCTTGTCGCTCGAGGAGATCGGGATCGACAAGACCCGGATCGAGGAGCACGTGGATCCCTCGGCCGCCGTGTACGGACCCGCGCCAAGACGATCCTCAGCACCGGGCTCCAGCGCCATGAACGCCTCCGCCTCCCTGGCACCGGCGCCCATCCAGTGGCACATCGAGGTGCCGAAGCGCGCGTCGCTCTACCGCATCAACGACGCGCTCACGCAGGCCATCCAGGTCCTCGGTGGAAATGTCATCCGCGGCATCGAGCGCCCTGGGCCCGTCTCGGGCACTCTCCTCGACCTGAGGCTGGGCTACGGCGACCGGGTCACGCACGCGATCACGGTCGAGCCCAGCGAGGCGGTGGCCGACCCGGGAGCGCAGATCGCGTTCGTGGTCACGGACCTCGACCGATGCTCCATGAAGCTCTACCGCTCGTTCATGCGGAGCCCGGTTCTCTTCTCGGTGGCGCTCCGCCCCGACAAGTCCGAGGCCACGCGCATGGCGAAGGAAGTGCGCCAGGACAATCACGAGGTCCTCCTGCACCTTCCCATGGAGCCCAAGGGATACCCGCGCGTGGATCCCGGGAAGGACGCCATCCTTCTCGACCTCTCGCGGATCGAGATCGAGGACCGGATCGCGCGCTGCCTCTCGGCCATCGGTCCGGTCCAGGCGGTCGTGAGCCGCCTGGGGAGCGCGGCCCTCAATGACCCCGACGTGATGCGCGCGGTGCTGGACGAGCTGAAGCGCCGGGACCTGCCCTTCATCGACTCGCATCCCTCGGGGCCGAGCATGGTGGAGGAGATCGGAGAGGAGACGGGGGCACGCACCCTCATCGTCGGCGCCTCGCTGGACGACGACAAGGGGACGGCCGCCTCCGTCCGCGCCAAGATCAAGGAGATCGCCGCGACCGCGGTGCAGCGCGGCACGCTCGTCGTGATGGTGCGCCCGAGTGCCCTGGTGCTGGACATCCTGGAATCCGAGCTGCCGAGGATCAAGGCGCTGGGCGTGGAGCTGGTGCCGATCTCACGCGTGGCGTTGTGACCGAGCTCAGCGTCAACGTCGATCACGTGGCTACCCTGCGCCAGGCGCGCGGTGGCACCGAGCCCGACCCCATCGAAGCGGCGATCCTCGCACTCGACGCGGGCGCCTCCGGGATCACCGTCCACCTCCGGGAAGACCGCCGCCACATCCAGGATCACGACGTCACGCGCCTGCGCGCGCTTCGGCGCGGCGTGATGAACCTCGAGATGGCGCTCACCGACGAGATGGTGGGGGTCGCGCTCGAGGTGAAGCCGGAGCGGGCCACGCTCGTTCCGGAGAAACGGCAGGAGCTGACGACCGAGGGTGGGCTGGACCTCGAGCGCCACGGCGACCGAATCCGGGAGGGCTGCGCGCGTCTCCAACGGGCGGGAATCGAGGTGAGCCTCTTCCTCGATCCGGATCCCGCCACGATCGAGAAGGCTCCCGCGACGGGCGCCACGATCGTGGAAATCCACACCGGCGCCTACGCGAACGCCAAGGGTGCCGCCGTGGACCGGGAGCTACAGCGCATCCGCGCGGCCGCCCAGGAGCTCACGCGCCTGGGAATCGCCCCCCACGCGGGCCACGGGCTGAGCGTCGCGAACATTCGCCCGCTTCTCCGGCTCCATCCTTTCGGGGAGCTGGCCATCGGCCACTCGATCGTCTCGCGCGCGGTTCTCGTGGGCATGAAACGGGCCGTTCGCGAGATGCTGGACGCGATCAACAGTCCCTGAACGACACCCCGCGGCGTTACCTCGAAGTCGGTCCGCCGTAACACCCCCGTTACACGCCGACGGTAGCGTCCCCCCTGAGGTACACAGGGCGTCTCGCTGACGTTTCTCGCAAAAGGCGGATGCGCAGGCGAGACGGAGTCGACAGGAGAGGAGAGGGAATGAGAGTACGCGAACCGATCGTGGCGCTGGTCCTGACTTTCATGGTCCCGTGGAGCGCGCGGGCGCAGGGAGTCTCACCAACCGCACCACCACCGGCGATTTCATCGGCCGCGCAGGACATCGCGATGGCCGACTCGGCGGATGTTCCCCAGAACGCACCGCCTGCGGGTGCCCAGACGGCGCCGGAGGGATCTCCATTACCTCCGCCGGCCATTCCGGTGCCCCAGACGGAGCCCGACTTCCCGCGCGGCCGGATCAGCGGATACATGTTCGGGGACGCGTACTACAATGTTTCGGGAGACCCGACGCACACCTATTCGGGCTCGGGCGTCGATGCGGGCAAGATCAACATCGATGGAAATGGACCTATCACCAAGGACCTGAATGGCATCCAGCTCCGGCGGGTCTACTTCCAGCTCGACAACGACCTCTCGGTCAAGTTCTCGACACGGTTCCGCCTGGAGGCGGACAGCAAGGAGCTAACGTCGGGAGGGAAGATCGGCGTGTTCGTCAAGGCAGCCTATCTCCAAGTGAAGAATATCGTGCCGCGGACCAACTTTTTCTTCGGCGAGACTCCCACCCCCACGTTCGAGAACTCGGAGGAGTACTGGCAGTACCGAGCGGTCGAGAAGACCATCGTCGACTTCCGGGGGCTCTCACCCGCATCGGATCTGGCGCTTGAGTTGAAGGGCTTCGTCGATGGCGGACATAAGGTCGGATACTCGGCCATGCTCGGGGACGGCACCGGTCAAAAACCCGAGACCAACCGGTACAAGCGCTACTACCTGAGCCTCCCGCTCAATCCCATCCCGGATCTCAAGATCGAGCCCTACGTCGATTACGAGCCCGGAGTGAACGGCGCGGACAAGGCGCTTTACAAGATCTTCGCGGGATATGAATTCAAGAAGTTCGGCGTCGGAGGCGAGGCTTTCAGGCAGGTCGTGCATTCCAGAGTCGCGGCCAACACGGAGTCGGCTGGTTACTCGATCTTCGCCCGGATGGCACCCGCCCCCAGCCTTGGGGGATACATTCGCTACGACATCTGGCAGCCGAACAAGCGGGCTCCGAACCGCGTCGACACGGACCTCTACATCGCGGGTCTGGACTGGCAACCGTACAAGGACATCCACGTGATGCCCAACGTGGAGGCCACAAAGTATCGTGCCAAGGGCACGGCCACGGCGCCCTCTGACAATGATCTGCAGGCGCGCCTCACGTTCTACTACCGATTCAGCAAACCCTGACCGTGCCCCATACATCAAAGGAGGATTTCATGAATCGCAAACTCCAGAAGACCCTCTTGCACCTGACCGCGGCGGCGGTGCTGGTTGCCGCGATCGCGGGCGCCTGGGCTCCGGCCGTCCGGGCCAACCCGAACGCGAGCAACCTCACCGGAGCGGGCGCCACGTTCCCGTATCCGCTCTACTCCAAGTGGTTCGACACGTATCACCAGATGACCGGGATCGAGGTGAACTACCAGTCAATCGGAAGCGGCGGCGGGATCCAGCAGCTCAAGAACGGCACCGTGGACTTCGGCGCCAGCGACGCTCCACTCACGGACGCGAAGCTGAAGGAGATGCCCCGCAAGGTGCTCCACTTCCCCACGGTGGCGGGCGCGGTGGTGCTGGCCTACAACCTCCCCTCGGTGAAGCAGCCGCTCCAGCTGACCTCCGGCATCGTGGCGGGGATCTACATGGGAAAGATCACCACCTGGAACGACAAGCAGATCGCGGCGGTCAATCCGGGCGTGGCACTTCCCGCGGCGCCGATCCTTCCCGTGCATCGCTCGGACGGCAGCGGCACCAGCTACATCTTCACGACCTATCTCTCGGCCGTGAACGGACCCTGGAAGGAGATGGTCGGCGCCAACACCTCGGTGAGCTGGCCGGCGGGAATCGGCGGCAAGGGGAACGAGGGGATATCCGGTCTGGTCCGCCAGACGCAGGGCGCGATCGGCTACGTCGAGCTGGCCTACGCGAAGCAGAACCGGCTCCCGGTGGCTCACCTCCAGAACCGGAGCGGGCAGTTCGTGGAGCCGACGCTGGCATCCACGACCGCGGCAGCCGAGGGCGCGGCGATGCTGCTCGGGAAAGACGTGCGTACCCCGATCGTGAACTCGGCCGCGCCGACGGCCTATCCGATCTGCGGCCTGACCTATATCCTCATCTATCAGGATCAGAAGGACCCGGGGAAGGCGCACGCGCTGGCGGGACTCCTTCGCTGGGCCATGGAGCAGGGGCAGGACGTGGCGGGGACGCTGGACTACGCGCGCCTGCCCGCGGCCGTCATCAAGGTGAATGATGGGACGCTCGGCAAGATCACGATCGGCGGGAAGCCGCTCCTCGCGAATCGCTGAGCGCTCTCCCAAGGAAGGCGAGGGCCAGAGGCCAGTGAAAGCGGCCCGCATCACAGCAGACGGGGTCTACCGCGCCGCCCTGGGCGGCGCGGCGGCGCTGGTCTTCGGCGTCGTCGCGCTGATCGTCTACGAGACGACGCGCGGCTCGGTGCTCTCGATCCAGAAATTCGGGCTCGGATTCCTGACCGGCACGGCCTGGGATCCGGTGACCGAGAAATTCGGAGCGCTCCCCTACATCTATGGGACGCTCGTCTCCTCCGCGCTCGCGCTCCTGATCGCGGTGCCGCTGGGAATCGGCACTGCGGTCTACCTGGCCGAGATCGCGAACCGGCGCTTTGGAGCGATCGTCTCCTTTGTCATCGAGCTTCTCGCCGCCATCCCCAGCATCGTCTACGGCGTGTGGGGATTCTTCGTGCTCGCGCCGTTCCTCCGGACCTGGATCGAGCCGTGGCTGATCCAGCATCTGGGATTCCTGCCGCTCTTCCGCGGCGCTCCGTTCGGAATCGGCATGCTGAACGCCGGAATCGTGCTCTCGATCATGATCGTGCCGACCATCGTCTCCATCTCCCGCGAGGTGCTGCTCGCGACCCCGCGGTCGCTGCGGGAGGCCGCGCTCGCGCTCGGGGCGACGCGGGCGGAGGCCATCGGAGTCGCGGTGGACGCGGCGCGCCCCGGGATCCTCGGTGCCGTGATCCTGGCGCTCGGGCGGGCGCTCGGGGAGACCATGGCGGTGACCATGGTCATCGGAAACACGAACCGCATCTCCCTCTCTCTGCTCGATCCCGGGGCCACGATGTCGAGCATCATCGCCAACGAGTTCACCGAGGCCACGAGCCCGCTCTACGTCTCGGCCCTGATCGAGATCGCGCTGGTGCTCTTCCTGGTCACGATCGTGGTGAACGGGCTCGCGCGGCTCCTCGTGCTCTGGGCCACCGGAGGGCGGCGCGCCATCGCCGCGGCGGCATGACCGAAACGGCCCTCCAGAGAAGAGCGGGACACATCACACGCAGAACGATCTGGAGCCGCATGGTGATCGCGGGCTGCTACGCGGCCGGCATCATCGTGGTGCTTCCGCTCGCGTTCATCCTCGGGCACCTCATCGCGAAGGGATTGCCGGCCCTCTCGCTCTCCTTCTTTGTGGATCTTCCCAAGCCGGTCGGGGAGCCGGGTGGCGGCATGGCCAACGCCATCGTGGGGACCCTGATCCTGGTCGGCCTCGGCGCGCTCATCGCGGTGCCGGTCGGCGTGGGAGCGGGGGTCTACCTCTCCGAGTGGGGACGCAGCCGCTTCGCCAGCCTGGTGCGCTACACCACGGATCTCTTGAGCGGCGTGCCGTCGATCGTGGTGGGCGTCGCGGCGTATGGCCTGGTCGTGATGCCCATGGGAGGATTCTCCGCGATCGCTGGCGGCGTGGCGCTCTCCATCTTGATGCTCCCGACGATCATCCGCTCCACCGAGGAGGTGGTGCGGCTGGTGCCGCAGTCCTATCGGGAAGCCGCCCTGGCGCTGGGAGCGCCGCGCTGGAAGGTGATCCAGCAGGTCGTGATTCCCGCGGCCCGCGCCGGAATCGTGACCGCGAGCATGCTGGCCGTGGCCCGCGCCGCTGGCGAGACCGCCCCGCTTCTCTTCACGGCGTTGGGGAACCGGTTCTGGTCGACGGCCCTGAACAAGCCCATCGCGTCCCTTCCGGTCCAGGTCTTCGATTACGCGCGCGCGCCCTACGACGAATGGAACCGCCAGGCGTGGACGGGAGCCTTGGTGCTGGTGCTGATGGTGACGGGGATTTCCGCGGTGCTGCGGATTACCGTGAGGCGGGTCGCCCGCTAGACCCCCCCCCGATCGGGCGGTCGATCACATCCTCCGCGTGATGCTTGATCACGCGCGCCTCGGCCACGAAGATCGCCTCCTCCGCGATGTTCGTCGCGAGGTCGGCCACCCGCTCGAGATTCCGGCTCACGAGCAGAAGCTCCAGGGCGCGCGGAACGGAATCGGGCTCCTGAACCATCCCCCCCGAGAGCTTGGCGAAGATCTTCGCCTTCCACCCGTCGATCTCCACGTCGCGCTCGCAGATCCGGCGAGCCGTCGAGGCGTCCCCATTCAGCCAGGCGGTGACGGAGTCGCGGAGCATCGTGATCGTACGATCCGCCATCATGGGGATGTCCTCGAGGGGCTTCGGCTGAGGCATCGCGCTCAGCTTGAGCGCGCTCTGCGCGATGTTCACCGCGTGGTCCCCGATCCGCTCGAGGTCGTTGGAGATCCGGATCGCGGCGACCAGGAAGCGGAGGTCCCGTGCGACGGGCTGCTGGAGCCCGAGGAAGCTCAGGGACTGGCTCTCCACCTGGAGCTCGATCCGGTCGATGGCCAGATCCTCGGCCTTCACCTCTTCCGCCAGCTTGGCGTTCCGGGTCTTGAGAGCTTCCATCGACTTGACGAGCGCGGTCTCCGCGCGCCCGGCCATCTCGCTCAGCCGGTCGCGAAGCGTCTCGAGTTCATGATGGAAATGCCGATCCATGGAGCCCTTTCGGTGAGGGTGGTGCCTGATTCTAACCGAAGCGGCCCGTGATGTAATCCTCCGTCAGGCGCTCCCGCGGGTGGGTGAACAGATCGCGCGTGGGGCCCTCCTCGACCAGCTTCCCCTCCATCAGGAACGTGGTGCGGTCGGAGATGCGCGCCGCCTGCTGCATGTTGTGCGTCACGATGGCGACCGACATCGACTCCCGCAGCTCGAGGATCAGCTCCTCGATCTTGGCGGTCGCCGTGGGGTCGAGCGCGGATGCGGGCTCGTCCAGGAGGAGCACCTCGGGCTTGACCGCGAGCGCGCGGGCGATGCAGAGCCGCTGCTGCTGGCCCCCCGAGAGTCCCAGCGCCGGCTTGTTCAGCCGATCCTTCACCTCGTTCCAGAGCGCGGACTGCTTGAGCGCGCCCTCCACCGCCTCCTCCAGGTCGCGCTTCGAGCGGACCCCGATGAGCTTCGGGCCGTAGGCCACGTTGTGGAAGATCGACATGGGGAAAGGATTCGCGCGCTGGAACACCATCCCGACGCGGCGCCTCAGCTCCACGAGGTCGATTCCGTTCTTCAGAACGTCCGTGCCCTCGAAGAGCACCGATCCCGCGTACCGCACCGGAGGGTAGAGGTCGTTCATGCGGTTGAAGCAGCGAAGGAGGGTGGATTTTCCGCATCCGGAAGGCCCGATGATCGCCTCGATCTGACGGTCCGGGATCGAGACCGTGATGCCTTTCAATACCTGGTGCGTCCCGTACCAGAGGGCGAGATCGCGCGTCTCGATCGCGGGCCTCTGCCGGTCTCCCGCCCCCTTCCCCGGGGGGCGTCCCTTGGCGATCTCCATTCCCGGCACGAAGGCGTGGCTGGGGCGATCCGTGCGGCGCTCGGCCGATTCAGCGAGCAGTCCCATGCAATCACGATACCGGAGCCGCGGCCGGCGGGGATGTTACAAGTTTGTTACGAGGGTGGCCCGTTCGCGGGCACCTCGAACCAGAAGGTGGTTCCGTTCCCGGGCGTGCTGACGACGCCGACGCGTCCTCCGTGAAGCTCGATCGCGTGCTTCACGATCGAGAGACCGAGCCCCGTTCCTCCCGAGGCGCGCGAGCGTCCCAGATCGACGCGGTAGAAGCGCTCGAAGACGCGCGGGAGGTGCTCGGGCGGGATTCCGCGGCCCGTGTCGGTGATCGAGACGCGCACCTCGTCGTCCTGGGCCCGGACCGTCAGCGTCACGCTGCCCTCGTCGGTGTACTTGATCGCGTTGTCGAGAAGGTTCCGCATCGCGACCTCGATGCGATTCCGGTCCACGCGCGCGTGGAGCTCGCGCGGGGCGTCCAGCTGCAATTCCAGGCCGCGCCTTCCGGCGACCTCCTCGAACGCCGCGGCCATCTCGCGCGCGATCTCCGCAAAGTTCCAGTCCTTCACGTCGAGGGCCGCGTCGGGACGCTCGAGATCCGCCAGCTCCAGGAGATCCTCCACGAGCGCCTCCAGGCGGACCGCCTGCGCGTGGATCGTCTCCACGAAACGGGAGCGGTTTCCCTCGTCCTCCAGCCCGCCCTGGAGGAGCGTCTCGGCGTAGCCGCGGATCGAGGTGAGGGGCGTCTTCAGCTCGTGAGAGACGTTGGCGACGAATTCGCGCCGGAGATTGGCCATCGTGCGCTCCGGCTTCAGGTCGCGGATCGTGAGGAGCCAGTCGCCCGCCTCGGGGCTCTCGTGGATGGGAAGCACGGCGATCTCGTACTCGCGCCGCTCATCCACGTAGAGCGACGCCTCGCGCCGCAGCGCGGCTCCCTGCCGCATCGCCTGCCGGACGATCTCCTCGAGGTAGGGCTGGCGTGCCGAGGCCAGCCTCGGGAGCATCGCGCCCGAGGGCCGGTCCTGGCCGACCAGCGCCCAGAAACGATCGTTCGCGTGCCGGATCGTCAGATCCGATCCCAGGAGCGCGACTCCCTCGGTCAGGTTCCCGATGACCGCGCCGCTCAGGTCCCGTTCCGCGCGAAGATCCGACACGTACGTATCGAGCCGCTCCGCCATGGAATTCAGCACGCGGCCCAGCGCCGCGAGCTGGTCGTGGGATTCCACGGGCACCCTCGTCGTGAGGTCGCCGCGCGCGAGCGCCTCCGCCGCGCGCGTCATGGCGCGCAGGCGCCGGTTCATCCGGAGGGTGAGCAGGTAGCCGCCACCGAGCACCGCGAGGAAGAGAAGTCCGATGAGAATCGCGAGGTGGGTCTGTGTCACGGGTTACTTCGCGGAGATTTCGGCGGCGTATCCCACCCCGGTTACCGTCCGGATCAACCCGGCGTCGCGCCCCAGCTTGGCGCGGAGCCGGCGCACGTGCACGTCCACCGTCCGGGTCTCGCCGAAGTACCCCAGCCCCCACACCTTGTCCAGGAGCTGCTCTCGGGAGAAGACCCGCCCCGGCTTCTGCAGAAGATACTCCAGAAGGCGGTACTCGGTGGGGGTCAGATCCAGCTCGCGGTTGTGGAGGAGCACCTGGTGCCGCTCGCTGTCGAACTGAAAGGGGCCGATCTTCATCGGCGCCAACGCCTGCTCGCCTCGCGTGCGCCGGAGAATGGCCTGGACGCGGGCGACGAGCTCCTTCGGTGAGAAGGGCTTCGTGAGGTAGTCGTCGGCGCCGCGCTCGAAGCCGACCAGCTTGTCCATCTCGGTGCCGCGCGCCGTGAGGACGAGCACGGGAAGCCCTCGCGTCCGCGGCTCGCCCCGGATCGCTCCCAGAACTTCGAGCCCGCTCATCTTGGGCAGCAGGAGATCCAGAATGAGGAGATCCGGCGCGGACTTGAAGACACGGTTCAGTCCGGCTTCGCCGTCATGCTCCTGGACGACGCGGTATCCCTCCCGGGCCAGGTTGTAGCTCACCAGGTCGCAGATCTCCGCCTCGTCATCCACCACCAGGACGGTCGCGCGTGCGGTCTTGGACATGCTCCGGGACGGGAGGGGTTTGGGTTCCGGACGCGGAGCGGAATCCGCGTCGGTACGCGGCTCCTCGGCGTCGGCCAGGTCCGGCGCGATTGTACCATCGGGGCGTTCCTTCATGGCGGCGAGGGTAGGCGCCGCGCCATTACAGGGACGCTGCGATCGCGTGTCGAAATGGTTACGGGAAGGCCTTCGCTCCCGTCCGCGTGCGTCGATGTAACACCGAAGTTCCTCTCACGACATTCCCGCGTCACCTCCACTTGAGACAATCCCGATCGTTCGAAACGCTTCGATGGGACGGCGTCCGCAGAGCGGCCGCCGAGGGCGCGATCAACGAATCAGGGAGGCATCGATGCTCGAGCAACGCAGGCTTCGCATCCTGGTCTTCATCCTGGGTCTCATGGCGGGAGCGCTGATCCAGAGCGTGATCCTGCCGGAGCAGGCACGCGCCGCGACGGCTTCGCCGGACGTCGCGCTCTCCACGGCCGTCGCGTCCCGCGCGCAGGGCGTCAGTCCTCCGATGATCGACGCGCCCGCGGCCGCGAGCGGCATCGCGGATCAGGCGCTGAGCATCGAGGCCAGCGCGACCGATCCGGACTTCGGGGACGTGCTGACGATCACCGTCACGGGCGTGCCCCCCAGCCTCACGCTCACGACCTCTCCCGCTCCGTCCACGGCCACGGCAACTTTGGCTGGAACGCTGACGGGAGCGGACGTGGGCCCGTGGTCGATCGTGTGGAGCGTCGACGACGGCTCGGGCGGCAACGCCACCACGACGACCCAGCTCACGGTGGGCCCGAACCACGATCCGGTCGTCAGCTCCCCGGCCACCGTGAACGGCGCGGAAGGTGTGGCGATGGCCTTCGCGGTCACGGCTTCGGATCCGGACGGAGATCCCATCACCTTGTTCACCGCGGGTTCTCTCCCCGCGGGGGCGTCCTTCACGCCGAATGCCTTCAAGACGGTGGGCGAGCTCGCGTGGATGCCGGCGGTCGGGCAGCAGGGGAGCTACACGGTCACCTTCAGCGTCGCATCAGGCTCCCCGGCCCGGACCGCCACCGCCACCACCGTCATCAACATCGCGCCTCCGGACCGTCCCCCGGTGATCAGCTCGCCTGGGACCGTGACCGGCAGGGCCAATCACCTCGTCACCTTCACCGCGACCGCGAGCGATCCTGACGGTGACGCCATCACCCTGTTCCAAGCGAACGGAACGCAGAACACGGCGCTGCCCCCGGGTTCCGTGTGGACCGTGAACGCCTCGAACACGTCCGGCACCTTCACCTGGACCCCCACCCAGGACCAGGTCGCGAACTACGGCATCGACCTCGTCGCCTATTCGGGATCCGTGGGCCTTCGGGCCATCAAGGTAACGCGCATCAACGTGCTCGCGGACCGGGCTCCGGTGATCACGGTGCCGGCCACGATCACCGTCGCGGAGGGGACGCCCCTCTCCGTCACGCTGACCGCTACCGATCCCGAGGGTGACGCGATCGCCTCGCTCACGGCGACGGGACTTCCCCTCGGAGCAACGTTCTCGTCCGGGGTGGGCAACACGACGGGGCGCCTGGACTGGACGCCCGGCTTCCAGGACGCGGGCACCTACCCGGTCACCTTCATCGCGAGGAACCTCCTCACCGGGACCGCCACCACGGCGATCACGGTCTCGAACGCGAACCGCGCGCCCGTCGCGAATCCGGGAGGTCCCTACACCGGCATCGCCGGGATCCCGGTCACCTTCAACGGCACGATGTCGTCCGACCCGGATGGGGATCCCCTGGCCTATGCGTGGGACTTCGGCGACGGCGGCACCGGGAACGGCATGACGCCGGGACATGCCTACGCCTCGCAGGGGACCTTCACCGTGAGCCTGACGGTCGCCGACAACGGGACGCCCGCCCTGAGCAACACGCAGAGCACGACGGCGACGATCGCCGACAAGGTGGCCGCGAACGTGTTCCAGTCCAACACCGCTCCAATCAAGCTCAACAAGCCCAAGGACAAGTCCAAGACGTGCTTCCAGGTCGAGCCAGTGAGCGGGTCCTACTCGAATTCGGACGTGGTGCTCTCCTCGGTCGTCTTGCAGTACCAGGGCCGGGAAGCGCACGCCAACATCGACCGCACCATCGTGAATCTCGATTGGAACCTGAATGGAGTGCCGGAGATCCGGGTCTGCTTCACGGACCAGAGTCTCCGGACGCTGTTCGCGGGAATTCCGGCCGGCGACAACACGGTCACCGTGGCGATCGAGGGCAATCTCGCCACGGGCGGCCGATTCCACGGCGAGAACCAGGTCGTGGTCCGCGGACCCGTCAGCGGCTCGTCGGGCGTGATCGCCGCGGCCGTGTCGCCGAATCCGCTCAATCCGGCAGGGACCCTCCTCTTCACCACCACCCGTCCCGGCAACGTGAAGGTGGACCTCTTCGACTTGCAGGGAAGGCTGGTGCGGACGCTCCAGACCGCGACCTACATGGACGCGGGCGTGCATGAAACCCGGATCGTAAGCGGCGAGTCCGGAGCGCCCCTCTCCTCGGGGGTCTACTTCTATCGGATTCAGGCGCCGGGCGAGAGCGTCACCGGCCGCTTCTCGGTTCTCAAGTAGGCGATGGAAGAGGGCGAACTCACATGAACCGGAACCTCACCCCCAAGGAGAGCGCGATGAAGAAAGGATTCCTCACGGTTCTCGCGGCCGCCACGCTGGTCGCGACCGTGTCCCTCGCCTACGCGGCGAGCACCCCCGAGCGGCTCGTGTTCGACGGAAATCTGCTCTTCAACAACGCCCAGACGGCCGGCACACCGCTTCCGTACGCGGCGACGGCCGGACCCTGCACCCTGTCCACCGCGACGACCTTCACCACGACGGATCTCGCGACCACGTACTTCACGCACAACCGCACCGATCTGGATCCGCTGCTCGTGGATCCCTACAACCTGACGGCGCCGCGGTGGGATCCGCAGCAGCTGAGCCCGGTGAACTGCAAGTACTCGGGCGCGGCGGTGGTCATGAACGTGACCTCGCTCGATCCGTGGTTCCAGCAAGTCGATTACATCGGAGCCATCCCGTATCGCTTGACCGATCCGACTCAGGACTGGACGACGGGCTGGACGTACTACAACCGCTCGGGAGGTATGGGGCGGACCGACATCAATTACTCCAAACCTCTCGTGATCCTGACCGGCCCGCAGACCACCGCGACGCTCTCCGCCGCGAACAACTATCTCCTGCGTGGGAAGGTGAACTGGGTGGCCGGCTCGACCGTCACGATTCCCTCCGGTACGTACCTCTTCGGCGAGAAGGCCACCACCGGATATCTCGTCATCGACCGTGGCGCCAAGATCTTCGTGAACGGCACCAAGACGGCGCCGGTCGTGCTCACCAGCGACCAGGATCCTGCGCTGGGTCTCATGGCTCCGGGCGACAACGGCGGCCTCGTGATCCATGGGCGCGCCATCGCAAACTGCGCGAACACGGTCGGCGGCGACTCCTGCGTGAGCGAGGGAGGAGCCGGGGTCTACGGCGGCGGCGACGACAACGACAACAGCGGATCGATCAAATACATGCGGATCGAGTACTCGGGCAAGATCATCAGCCCCGACAACGAGCTGAACAGCCTCACGATGAATGCCCTGGGCCGCAACACGGTCATCGACTTCGTGCAGGCCCTCGAAGGCAGCGACGACGCGTTCGAGTGGTTCGGCGGAACGGTGCGCTGCAGCCATCTCGTGGCCACGGGAGAGGATGACGACGGGCTCGATTGGCAGCTGGGCTTCCGAGGGCTCGTCCAGTTCGCCGTGGTTCAGCAGGAGCCGCTGCGGGGCGACAAGGGGATCGAGGCGGACAACAGCGAGTTCAATTTCGCGGCGCCTTTCCGGTCCAATCCCATCTTCACGAACATCACCCTGGTCGGCACGAATCCGCCGAGCGCGGGAGCGGGAAGCACCAACATCGGAGTCCACTGGCGCCGCGGCACGGCCGGAACGATGGTGAACAGCATCATCATGGGCTTCCGGGGACCGGGCCTCCAATTACAAGACCCGGAGACCTTCGCGAACTGCCCGGGCACGGGACCCGCTGTGTTCTGCTCTCCGACCGTCACCGCCGTGGAGTCACCGATCAACCTGGGCCGCATCTTCGTGGCCGCGTCCCCGAACCCCTTCTCCCGGACAACGCAGCTTCTCTTCGCGCTGCCGACCGACCAGAGCGGCGTGCGGGCGAGGATCTACGACGCCCAGGGGCGCCTCATCGAGACCCTGGCGAACGGCGCGATGGCGCGCGGAACCCATCAGCTCCGCTGGGACGCGAGCCGCGTTCCGGCAGGGACCTATTTCTTCCGTATCGATACCGGGAGCGGACCGTCGTCGAATGGAAAGCTGATCGTCGTTCGCTGAAGCACCCGTCAGGGAGGGAGAGGCGCGTGAGCAGCCAGGGGCAGCACCGCAGCAACGCCGTGAGAGAGCGCCAAGGGAACACACGAAGAAGCCAAGGAGCAGGAACCGCGTGGATCGGAATCGCATTCGTGATGCTCATCGCAGGGCCTGGAGCCGTACGGGCACAAACGGCTTCCGGAGTCATCGCCGGAATCGTCCTGGACCAGGAGGACCGGCAGCCTCTGCCGAACGCTCGCGTCGGCGTCTATCGCATGGACGCCGACACAGTGGTGATGGTGTCGGGGAGCCTGACCGCCGCGGACGGCAGGTTCCGGTTTGAGGTCCCGCCGGGCACGTACCGGGTGATCTTCAACTACCAGTCCTATTCCGTGCTCTTCAAGGACGGGGTGGTCGTGGGACCCGGCGCCACCGTGGAGCTGGAGATGACGCTCACGCCCAAGCCGATCCAGATGAAGGGCGTGGACGTGAAGGGGCAGGAGGTGAAGGGGACGGAAGCCTCCAGCCTCACGAATCAGAAGAAGGCCTCGTTCGTGAGCGACGCGATCACGGCCGAGCAGATCTCCAAGTCCACCGACTCGAACGCGGCGGAGGCGCTCCAGCGCGTCACCGGGCTCTCGGTGGTGAGCGGACGCTACGTGTACGTGCGCGGGCTCGGGGAGCGGTACAGCTCCACGCTGGTGAACGGCGCGAGCATCGGAACGCCCGAGCCGAACAAGCGCGTGGTGCCGCTGGACATCTTTCCCTCCAGCGCGCTCTCGCAGGTGGTGGTCCAGAAGAGCTACACCCCCGACCAGGACGCGGAGTTCGCGGGCGGCGTGATCCAGCTCGAGACCCGCGATTTCGCCGAGGGCAAGCGGTTCACGCAGAACGTCTCGACCGGCTACGCCTCGAGCACCCTCAGCCGGCAGTATCTCAGCTACGCCGGCGGGAATCTGGATTTCCTGGGCTTCGACGACGGCACGCGGAACCTTCCTGGGCTCATCCGCAACTCCGCGGGGGACCGTCGGATCACCCAGAAGGGCGTCTTTGGCGGGGACGGCTTCACGGCCGATGAGGTCGTGGCGTTCGGGCGCTCCTTCAACAAGGTCTGGTCACCGGAGAAGTCGGGTGGAAGGCCCAACTACTCCTACGCGGCGAGCTACGGGCGGAGCTTCGGCACGGGGGAGCGGCGGCTCGGGATCCTCGGCTCGATCTCCCTGAACGATGGCTTCACGACCACCCTCCGCGACAACAACGCCTACTCGGGGACCCAGACGCACCTGACCCCGCTCTACCTCTACAAGACGGTCGAGTCGCAGCGGCGCGTGCTGGGGGGGAGGCATGGTGAACCTGAGCGCGGCCGTGAACGGGTCGAACACGTTCCACGTGCGCACGCTCTACACCCGTCAATCGGAAGACTACACGCGCGTCATGGAAGGACCGAACTTCAACTTCGGCACGGATCGCGTCCGGATCACCAGCCTCGACTTCGTGGAGCGCGGTCTCTTCTCCGGCGTCGTGAGCGGCGAGCACAAGATCCGCCCGCTGGGGAGCACGGCCATCGACTGGCGCGCTTCCTATTCCGAGGCGCAACGGGACGAGCCCGACCGCCGCGAGAACATGTACGAGCTGAACGGGCAGGGCGAGCTGGCGCTCTCCACCCGGGTCGCGCTTCCCTTGACGCGCGTCTTCGGCGATATGAACGAGTACGACCGGTCGGCCCAGGTGAACTTTCTCGAGACGCTCGTTCTCCCCGGCGCCCGGGAGACCCATCTCAAGTTCGGGAGCGCGTACCGGTTCCGGAACCGGACCTCCGCGTTCCGGCGCCTCGGATTCCGCCTGGGACCCGCGGGGCGGCAGGCGATCGACACCACACTCCCTCCGGAGTCGCTCCTCGTGGACGAGAACATCAAGCCGGGCTACTTCGAGCTCCAGGAGGAGACGCGGGAGAACGACACCTACGGTGCGAATCAGGAGCTTCGCGCCGCGTACGCCATGGCGGACCTTCCGGTGCTCTCCTGCCTGCGCCTCACGGGAGGAGCGCGCGTCGAGCGGTCGCGGCAGACGGTCGACGCCAAGAGCCCCTTCGTGACGACGGCGACCGAGGTGGACGTCGCGCTCGAGAATACCGACGTGCTCCCCGCGGTGAACGCCACGTTCCGGCTTCGGGAGAACATGAACGTGAGGGGAGGATTCAGCGTCACGGTCTCGCGCCCCGAGCTTCGCGAGATGAGCCCCTTCAATATCTACGACTACGAGACCGGCTACTCCGAGGTGGGCAACACCTCGCTCCATCGCACCCGGATCCAGAACTACGACGTGCGTGTGGAGACCTTCCTGGGCACAAAGGAGCTTCTCGCGGTGAGCGGCTTCCGGAAGGTGCTCTTCGAGCCGATCGAGAACGTCGTCGAGGGATCGAGCGGCGGCTACATCCTCTCCCCACGGAATGGACAGGACGGCCGGCTCCAGGGCGTGGAGCTGGAAGCCCGCCTGGGAATCCGCCGCATCTGGGACGCGCTCGATCGGATCGCGCCGCTTCCCGCGTCCAACGCATTCCTCGACCATTGGGCCGTGAGCGGCAACCTCTCACGCGTAGACTCCAGCGTCCGTGTCCGCACGAGCTCGGACGGGAACGGGAATCCGGTCTATCGGAAGGGACCGCTTCAAGGCCAGTCGTCGTATTCGCTGAACGCGGGGCTCTACTACGGAGCGGACCGCTATGAGGGGGCGTTACTCTACACGGCCTTTGGAACGAGGCTCGCGCAGGTCGGAGCCGGCGCCTACCCGGCCGGACTCCCCGACATCTACGAGCACCCGCTTCAGAGCCTCGACATGTCCGTCGCGCGTCGCATCAACCACGCGTTCCAGCTCAAGATCACCGGCGAAAACCTGCTGGATCGCTCGGCGGAGTTCCGCCAGCTCGATCAGGTCACGCGCCGCGTGAGCCCGGGCCGGGCGTATTCCATCTCGATCCAGGCCAAGAACTAACCCAGGGTCGAGGAGAGACACGTGAGAATCCCGCACATGAAGATGAGCCGGGCCGCATGGATCCTTGTGATTCTCCTCGGCGCGGCCGCCGGCGTGATCCTGCTTCATGACCCAGATGCGCGGGACGGCTCCGTTCTCTCCCAGGAGATGTCCGGGCGCTCGTCGCTCAACGGCTCCCTGGCCGACCTCACGGCGGGCCCCGGCATCTCCGCTAATCCTTCCGTCACTCGTCCCCGTTCCAAGACCGCGCTGGCTGCTACGACATCCCCGCCCCCCGCTTCTGATAATGAATTCTCACGACATGACCAGACGCGTAGCGGGGCCTCCAAGGCCGGACCGGGCGGTCCGGCGCGGTCCAGGTTTCTCCCGGCGCTCGAGCACTCACGTCCCACCTCCCCTCTCGAGGGCCGGCCCCGTCCTCGCTCCCCGCTGGAGCGGTCGCCGGGCTATTACCCTCCCGCCGATCCCGAATCGATGTCCGTGGTCACGGGACGGCGGGAGGCACCCGAAGTGTCCCTGGAGCTGGCCGGGGGCGCTCCTTCCCGGGACGCGCTGGCGCGCGAGATCCTCACCGCCCTTCACGCGCGCGACGAGTCCGCGCTCGCACAGCTCCAAATCACGCGCCGGGAGTTCGAGATCCTCTGCTGGCCGGAGGTTCCGGAGAGCCGGCCGGTGACCCACATCTCGGCGGAGGACGCCTGGTCCTTCTCCACGAACGCGAGCCACGCGGGCAGGGGCCGGATGGTCAGCCTCTACGGCGGGCGCGACCTCGAATTCCTGCGCCTGGAGAGCGAGGGATCGTTCCCATATCGAAACTTCGTCCGGCACTACGGAATGGCGCTGCTCGTGAAGGATCGCGGCACCGGCGAGATCCTCCGCATCGTTGCGGCGCCCTCCTGGATCGAGCGGCACGGCCGCTTCAAGATCCTCATCTTCAAGGACTGAGGCGCCGCCCGCGACTGAAGCTCCGCCCCGACCGGCACCGGCTCCAGCCTCCATTCCCGCATTGACTTCGCGCCGCCGCATCCGGTACGCTCCGCCGCCTGCTCGGGGCATCTTCAGGGCTGAAGCAGTGTTTCCGCGTCCCCAAGAGAGCTCAGGAAGGAGCGTTTCGTAGCGTGATGACGCGCAGCGACCAGTGGAAGCTCTACCTCACGATTGCCTTCGTGCTGGCTTCCGTCTGGACGCTCTGGCCCACCTTCCAGTTCTATTCGCTCCCGCCGAAGGTGCGCCAGGAGGTGCTCCAGGCGCGCCCCAACATGGCGACCACCGAGGCGGAGCGCCTCAAGCTGGAGAAATACGCCAAGCTGCGTGAGAAGGCGATCCGGCTGGGGCTCGATCTCCAGGGCGGCATGTACTTGCTCCTCGAAGTGGACACCTCCAAGCTGGGCCCCGCCGAGGCGAAGAACGCGGTGGACCAGGTGATGCAGATCATCCGGAACCGCATCGATCAATTCGGCGTGGCCGAGCCTTCCATCCAGAAGCAGGGCACGAGCCGAATTCTGGTCCAGCTCCCGGGTCTTCTGGACCAGGAGCGGGCCAAGGCGCTGATCGGCCAGACCGCGCTCCTGGAATTCAAGCTCGTGAAGACCGAGGAGGAATCGAAGGCGCTCTACGACCGGATCGACGCTTACTTCGCGCGCAAGCTGCGCGGTGGGGCGCTTCCGGACAGCGCGGCGCCGGACTCGCTCCTTCACCCCTTCTCCTCGAAGCTCCTGACCTCCTCGCACGCGGAAGCGACCGTGCTGAGCGAGAACGTGCCGATCGTGGATTCCATGATCCGGCAGCTCCAGGCGGACTCCACCTTCGTCTCCGATTCGCGGCTGGCCTGGGACGCGCACGATACCGATGTCGCGGGACGGACGGCGCGCGCCCTCTACGTGGTGGGACGCGACCCGCTCATGAAGGGATCCGAGGTGGCCAGCGCCCAGATGCGGATGGATCTGGACGCGGCGCGCCCCGGCGCTCCCGGCGTCTCGTTCAATCTCACGAGCCGCGGCGGAGCGCTCTTCGGAGACATCACCGGGTCGAACGTGGGGCGCCGGCTGGCGATCGTGCTCGACGGAAAGATCCAGTCCGCGCCCAACATCCAGGAGAAGATCCCGCGCGGGCAGGGCTCGATCACGGGGAGCTTCAGCGAGGAGGAGGCCCAGAACCTGGCCATCGTGCTTCGATCCGGAGCGCTTCCCGCCCCGGTGAACGTCGTCGAGGAGCGGACGGTCGGCCCTTCGCTGGGGCAGGACTCGATCGAGAAGGGGCTCCGCGCGGCGGCCCTGGCGGCGCTCCTGGTCGTGCTCTTCATGATCGTCTACTACAAGATGTCGGGCGTGGTCGCGGTGGTGGCTCTGTTCCTGAACATCCTGGGCCTCCTCGCCTGCATGGCCGGCTTCCACGCCACGCTCACCCTCCCCGGGATCGCGGGCGTCGTCCTGACCATCGGGATGGCCGTGGATACGAACGTCCTCATCTTCGAGCGAATCCGTGAGGAGCTGCGCAACAAGAGAACCGTGCTCGCGGCCATCGAGACGGGATACGCGCGGGCGTACCGCACCATCATCGACGCCCACGTGACGACGCTCCTGAGCTCCTTCGCGCTCATGTGGTTCGGAACCGGTCCCATCCGGGGATTCGCGATCACGCTGTCGATCGGCCTTCTCATCAATCTCGTCACGGCGGTAGGCATCTCGAAGATGATCTTCGATGCGTGGTCCGTTCGCCGGAAGCTCTCTTCGATCAGCATCTAGGAGACTCGATGTTCCAGCTGCTTCATGGGGTCAACATCGATTGGATGCGGCGGAGGCACATCGCCTTCCTGATTTCGGGGGCCTGCGTGTTGATCTCCCTGGTCTCGCTGATCCTGCACGGCGGACCTCGCTACGGCGTGGACTTCACGGGCGGCTCGCTGGTGGAGATCCTGACCACCCCGCCGCTGCATGCCGATCAGGTCCGGGCGGCCGTCGACCACGCCGGCTACTCCGGAAGCGAGATCCAGGAGCTGACCAAGCCCGGGCAGTTCCTGATCCGGGTCGAGGTCAAGCCGGGAGCCCAGAGCCCCGCGTCGGGAATCGCCCACGCCGTGCAGACGGAACATCCCAGCTCCAAGGTCGAAGTGCTTCGCGTCGAGACGGTCGGCCCCCGCGTCGGGAGCGAGCTCCGGGGCGCGGCGATCAAGGCGATCCTCTTCGCGATGGGCCTCATCCTGATCTACGTGGGGATCCGCTACGACTGGCGCTACTCGCTGGGAGCCGTGGTGGCGCTCTTCCACGACGTCTTCATCACCGTGGGCGCGCTCAGCATCACGAACAAGGAGATCACGCTCACCGTGGTCGCGGCGCTCCTGACGATCGCGGGGTTCTCGATCAACGACACGATCGTCATCTTCGACCGGATCCGGGAGCGCTCCAAGACGCTCCGGAGGGAGAATCCGGCCAAGGTGATGAACATCGCCATCAACGAGACCTTGAGCCGTACCATCATCACCTCGTTCACGGTGTTCCTCACCGTGCTGGCCCTCTACGTGCTCGGCGGCGAAGTGATCCACGATTTCTCGTTCGCGATGCTGGTGGGGGTCGTGTTCGGAACGTATTCTTCGGTGTATGTCGCCAGCGGGCTCGCGCTCGAGATCCAGCTCTGGCTCGAGCGTGCCAACGCCGGCAGGCCGAAGCGGTAGCTCGGGCAGCACGCGGTTCTCGAATTCGGAGCCCAATCGTGGCCCTTCGCAGACGCTTGGCATACGCCTGGATGGCCCTCCTTTTTCCCGTGCTTCCGCCCGGCGGCCCGGGTTTCGCCGGGGCGGCCGATGCCCCCGCGAACGCCCCCGCGTCCGAGGCGCGACAGGATGCGGCGTCCACGCCGTTTCAGCTCTTCGCCGACGTGGAGGAAGCCTGGGGCCGGTCGGACGCGGAGCGGCTGACCGCGCTCCTCGACACGACCACGGTCCGGATCGCGCTCAAGCCCGGAGCGCCGCTCACGTTCGCGGTCACGCGGGTGGCGGCCTCCTTCCTCCTTCAGGACCAGCTCCGCCTCGTGCACACGCGCCGCTTCCAGATGGTGCGCTTCGACTGCGACAAGAAGGGGGCCCTCTGCCGCGCCCTCGCGGTCTGGACCGGGGATTGGGGCGGACGACAGGGCCCCCGGGCGGTGCGCGTGGCGTTCACCGCGCGTCCCGCGGCGGGCGGATGGCTCCTCACCGAGATCCGCGCCGAAGACTGATTCCAACATCGTGAATCCCGCCACCGAGACCCGCGCCGACGTCCTCTACACGGCCGATCTTCATGGCAGCCGGGAGCTCTACATGGAGTCCTTCGCGCTCGCGCGGCGCCTGGCGGTGCGCTCGGTCATCCTCGGAGGGGATCTCGCTCCCCACGCGACCGTTGTGGAGCAGCGCTCCTTCTATCAGGGATTCCTGCTCCCGCTCCTCCGCGAGTATCGAGGCGAGAAGGATTCCGCCGAGATCTTCTACATCATGGGAAACGACGACTGGAGCGCCAATCTCGACGTGCTCCAGAAGTCCGGGATCGAGCGCTTCCACCACATCCATTGCGCCGTGCGCCCCTTCCTCGACAGCACCTGGATCGCGGGGCTGGGCTCGGTGACGCTCACGCCCTTCGCGCTCAAGGACTGGGAGCGGTGGGAGGAGGGACCGATCGGTCCCACCATCCGCCAGGAAGGATTCCGAAGCCAGGCGGACGGCTCCGTGCACCCCTTCGACTTTCGCGGCCGCGAATGGGAGGAGTGGATCGGCAAGGATCTCGAGGCCATCGGCAAGGAGCTTCGCCCCGAGCGCCGGCCCCTGGTGTGCGCGTTTCACGGGCCTCCGCACGGGACCGCGCTCGACCTGATCCACGGCGACGTCCACGTGGGCTCGCGCGAGGTGAGGAAGTTTCTCGAGGCACAGCGCCCCCTCCTCTCCCTTCACGGGCACATCCACGAGTCCCCGGCCGTCTCGGGAAAGTTTGCCGACCGCCTCGGCCCGACCATCTGTGTAAATCCGGGCCAAAGGATGGGAAGCACGCTTCACGCCGTATGGTTCCGGCTCGGGGATCTGGAAGGGTCTCTGACACACACGCTGCTCGGGCCCGCAAAGCTCGAACCGCCCGCCACTTAGAATCTTCCACAGCTGGTTTGGGCGGAACCCCACGCCTTCCCGCCGGTACACCCTTGTAGGACCTGACGCGCCCGCGGCCCATGCCGCACATCTGATATAATTCTTCTACTTAGACCCCGACTGGAGCCCGTGACCGGAATTCCCTCACCCATGAATCGCACTCTCCTCTGGCAGGCGGTCCTCCTTGCCCTCGTCATGGCATGCGCTTTGCCTTCTCGGGACGAGGCCGCCTCGCGCGAGCTCGAGCTGAACGGCGGATTCACGATCGCGCGGCTCAAGTACACGGGAGGCGGCGATTGGTATTCGGACGAGAGCTCGCTCCGCAATCTCCTCCGCGCCGTGAAGGAGCGCGGCGACGTCCGGGTGAGTCAGGACCGCGAAGCGGTCGTGACCCCGACGGATCCGGAGATCTGGAACTACCCGATGCTCTTCATGACCGGCCACGGAAACATCAAGATGAGCGAGGAAGAAGCCCGCGCCCTCCGGAGCTACCTGGATTCGGGCGGGCTCCTCTGGGCCGATGACAATTTCGGAATGGACAAGTCCTTCCGCGAGCTGGTGAAGCGGCTCTACCCCGAGGCTCCCCTCACCGAGCTTCCCTTCAACCACGCGATCTTCCGCTACCCGAGCTCCTTTCCCGCGGGCGCGCCCAAGGTCCACGAGCACGATGGAGGCCCCGCGCGGGTATTCGGAGTGATCAAGGGAGGCCGCCTGCTCGTGCTCTACACCTTCGACTGCGACATCGGGAACGGCATCGAGGATGCCGGGATCTACGACGACCCGGCCGAGAAGCGTGCGGCCGCGCTGCGCTTCGCGGTCAACGTCGCCACCTACGCGGTCACGCATTGAGGAATCCATGAACACTCCCTACGAAGCACTGCTTCGCGAGCTCCACCGCGCGCGCCGCTTTCTCGTGTGGCGCTCGATCGAGCGCGCGGGCGTCTTTGCGACCCTGGGCTTCGTGGTCCTGGCGGGGCTGGGGCTCGTCCTGGCACTCCTCCTGCCGCTCCATCGCGCCGAGTACGTGGCCCTTCGGGCCGGTCTCCTGATCGCGGCGCTATGCGCCCTTGGATTCGCCCTCGCGCGCGTGATGCATGCCAAAACTGCGCTTCCGGACGCGGCGCTCGAGGCGAGCCACCTCACCGACGACCGGGACGACGGGCTCCTCACGGCGTTCGAGCTGGGCAGCGTCCCGGAGGCGCCGAGGAGAGGCGAGGTTGCCACCGGTTATTCCCAGGCGCTCGCGCAGCACGCGGTGCGGGCCGCGGCGGAGCGGGCGGCGGCGCTCCCGATGGGCCGCCTCCGCATCTGGCGTGGAAGGTCCCAGTCCATGAAGCGCCTCGCCATCGTCCTGGCGGTGCTGGCCGGCGTGGCGATGCTGGGAGGAACGCGCACGGTCACGACCGTGACGCGCATCGCGGATCCACGGACGGCACCGGTCGCGCCGATCGGGATCCGGGTCGAGCCGGGATCGGAAGAGGTGGAGGGCGGAGCTTCGGTTCCGCTGCGCGTCACCATCACGGGAAGCGAGCGGAAGCCTCGCCTCATGAGCAAGGCCCCGGGCGGGGATGGCTCCTGGGAGACCCGGACACTGGAGCGATCCACCGACGAGATCCATCCACGCGCGCGGGAGCGCGCGTACGCGACCGTGATCCCGAATCTCAACGAGGACCTCTTCTACCAGGTGCGCGTGGCGGACCAGACCACGCCCGTGTTCCGCATCTCGGTGCGCGACCTCCCGCGGGCGTCCGGATTCCGCGTCCGCTACGACTATCCCGCCTACTGCGGGCTCACGTCCGAGGCGGCGAACGCCATCACGGGCGACCTGGCCGCGCCACGGGGGACGCAAGCGCGCGTGGAGGTGCTGCTCAACCGGAGCATCGAGGAAGCCTCGATCCTGTACGAAGGGGGAAGCCAGGTGCGCGGCGAGCTGGGAGAGCGCCTCGCGCGCTTCACCGTGCCGGTCCGCTCGGAAGGCAGATATCGGATTCACCTCGTGGACCCGCGCGGGCGCAAGGTGGACCTGGGCCCCTACGACATCAGATCCATTCCCGATCGGCCGCCGACCGTCACCATCGTCTCCCCGAGCCCCGTGGAGGACGTGACCCGCGATCTCTCCGCGACCATCCTGGCCGGCGCCACGGACGACTACGGTGTGCGAAAGGTGCTCCTTCGCTATCACGTGCGGGAGGAGGCGCCGCAAACGGAGACCCTCCACGAGGAGAAGAACGGCGCGCGCGAGCTGGCGGTGCGCTACACGTGGGGGCTCGGCACCTACAACCTCCTCCCCGGCGAGGAGATCCAGTACGAGGTCGGGGCCGTGGACGGCAACCAGATCGACGGACCCCAGACCACCTGGTCCGAGACGCGGACGCTCCGCTTCCCCTCCGCCGCGGAGATTCTCTCCTCCGTGGAGCGCCAGCAAGACGAGTCGGTGGCCACGCTGGAGGACGCCATCCGGAGCGCCAAGGCGCTGAAAGAGAAATCCGAGGATCTGGAGCGGGACCTGGCGCGTTCCAAGGAGCTGCCCTGGGAGAAGGGGCAGGACATCCAGAAGACGCTCGAGGGGCAGCAGGCTCTCCGCGAGCAGATCGACAAGGTGGCCGAAAAGCTGGGACAGGACGCCGACAAGCTGGCGTCCTCGCGGGCGCTCAACGCCGAGCTGGTCCAGAAGCTGAACGAGCTCCATCAGCTCCTGAACCAGCTCCACGACCAGTCCATCCTGCGCGCGATGCAGCGCGTCCAGGAGGCGCTGAAGAAAATGTCGCCGCAAGATCTCGAGCGCGCGATGCAGAACATGAAGATGACCCAGGAAGAGATGGTCCGCAATCTCGAGCGCACGATCGAGCTCTTGAAGCAGCTCAAGATGGAGGAAAAGCTGGAAGCGGTCGCGGAGCGCGCCTCCGACATGGCGCGCCGCCAGCTGGCGCTCAACGACTCCCTGGCTCGCGCGGGGCAGCCCAACCAGATGAAGGATCTGGCGCGGGGAGAGAAGGAGATCCAGAAGATGAGCGCGGAGCAGCGCGCGGCGCTCGATTCGCTCGCCCAGGAGCTCCAGCAGATGGACAAGGAATCGGCGCAGACGGCCGGGGCAGAGCGCGACAAGCTGCAGGGGATGTATCCCCTCTTCGAGAAGTCGATGGATGCCATGCAGCAGGCGCAGAAGCAGGAGGCCAAGGAGAGCACGCAGGATCTCTCCCAGCAGCTGGAGCAGATGCGCCAGGCGATGAACAAGATGAAAGACGACTTCGCGTTCCGGAAGAAGAACGACGTGGGGAAGAAGATGGACGCCGCGATCGGGGATCTTCTCGAGATCGCGGACGCGCAGGAGGAGCTGCTGGACGACCAGAGGAGCGAACCCGGCGAGCACGCGACCACCCAGCAGGGTCTCGAGGAGACGACCGAGGGCGCGGCGAATCGCATCGGAGAGCTGACCAAGAAGACGCTCTTCATCACGCCCGACGTGATCCAGGCCATCGGGCGCGCGCTCTCGAATCAGCAGAACGCCGTGGGCCGCTATTCCATGGAGGACATGATCGGCGGGCTCGTCTCCAGCAAGGAAGCGACCATCGCCCTGAACCAGGCCGCGTCGGCGCTTCTCAAGGCCCGGGACGCGATGAATCAGTCCAAGTCCTCCACGGGATTCCAGGAGGCCATGCAGATGATGCAGGGACTGGCGGGGGAGCAGCAGCAGCTCAACGGCCAGACGCTATCCCTGATGCCCGGCGGCGGCCAGAACGGACAGAACGGACGGCTATCGCCGGACCCATCCGGTGCCTTGAGCAAGATGGCCGCGGAGCAGGAGGCGATCCGGCGGGGGCTCGAGGAAGCGATGCAGAAGATGGGTCAGGGGGGCGGCACGCTGGGGAATCTCGGGGAAACCGGAGAGGACATGAAGAAGGTGGCCGAGGATCTCCGCGGCGGGCGGCTCAACCAGGAAACGGTGGACCGGCAGCAGCGGATCCTGAGCCGGCTCCTGGACGCGCCGCGCAGCGTGGAGAAGCGCGACTACTCGCGGAGGCGCACCTCTCGTCCCGGCGTGGACGTGGTTCGATCCTCCCCGGGCGCGCTCTCGCCGGAGCTCTTGAAGGCGCGGCCGACCCTCGCGGCGCTGCTCGCCCGCGGGGGCCGCGATCCCGTATCGCCGCGCTACCGGGCGCTCGTGGACCAGTACTTCCAGGCCATCTTGCAGGGGAAGACGCGTTGAGACGCCTCTGGCTCGCGGCCGCGCTCGCCATCGCCCCCTCCGCCCTGGCGGCCCCGGCGCCCGTGGATACGGTGCTCGTGCAGCCGCCCATGTCGGCTCCCGCTCCGGCTCCACTGGGGCATCGCATCGAGACACGCATCCCGGACGCGACGGGACTCGTTCGCGGACTCCTCGGAAACATCACGATCCGTGCGCCTCAGGACACCGCGGGCGTCGGGGACTACCGAGGCGCGCGGCGGCTCTTCGTGGCGGGGCTCTTCGATTCCGCCGCCGCGGAGTTCCAGCGGTTCGCCGTTCGGAATCCACGGAATCTCCTCGTGAACGACGCGATCGAGCGGGTGCTCCTGATCCGTGAGAACCGCGAGCCGGGTGACGAGGCGCTGCTTCTCTACGCGCACACGCTCTCGCTTCGCGAATCGGGCGCCGCGGATTCGGCGGCCGCGTCGGCCCGCGACGGGCTCGCGCGGTTCCCGAACGCGCGCATCCGGTACCACTGGCAGTATCTCCTCGCGGAGATGGCGCGTGAGCGCGGCGACCACCCGGCCGCGATCCGGTTCGCGCTCCTGGTCGCGGACTCCACCTCCAAGAGCCGCCTCGTCCCCTACGGGCTCAAGCTCGCGGCGGACGAGATCGTGGCCATGGGGGACGATCCCGCGAAGGCGCTGCGCCTCTATCAGACGCTGCTCGAGCGCTACCCCGCGTCCCCTCTCGCCCCACCCGTGCGCGCCCAGGTTCTGGAAATCCGGAAGAAGCTCCAGCTGTGACCCGGACATCGCGTCTCCTCCTCGCGGGCGCCCTCTTCCTCGCCCTCGTCTCCGGAGCGGCCCTGCCCGCCCGCGCGGAGCTTCTCGTCCCGATGGACGACGGTCAGACGGATCACCTTCGCGCCTATGGGCTGGCCTACTGGACGCTCCAGCAGGGGCTCCGGGGAGAGTGGCTTCTCAATTACCGCGGCGGCTCGTTCCTCCTCCCGGACGAGCACCGGATCCAGAGCGAGGCGGCGGTGCGCGGCGTGAAGCTGGAGCAGGTGAGCGGCGCCCAGGTGGCGCAGATCCGGGCGGAGATCGCGGACAACAACATGGAGTCGGTGAAGCTCGAGACCGCGCCCCGGATCGCGGTCTACGTCCCGCCGACCGCACCCCCGTGGGATGACGCGGTCCAGCTGGCTCTGGAGTACGCCCAGATCCCCTACACCAAGCTCTGGGACGCCGAGGTGCTCCAGGGACGCCTGTCCGATTACGACTGGCTCCACCTCCACCACGAGGACTTCACGGGGCAATACGGCAAATTCTACGCGGCGTTCGCGGGGACCGACTGGTACCGGAAGCAGGTCGCGGAGAACGAGGCCGTGGCCAAGAAGCTGGGGTACTCCAAGGTTTCCGAGCTGAAGAAGGCGGTCGCGCGCACCATCAAGGCCTACGTCGCCGCGGGCGGGTTCCTGTTCGCCATGTGCTCCGCCACCGATACGTTCGACATCGCGCTCGCGGCCGAGGGCGTGGACATCGTGGGCCCGGAGTACGATGGAACGCCCGCCGATCCGTACGCCCAGCAGAAGCTGGATTTTGGAAAATGCGTCGCGTTCCAGAATTTCGAGCTGGAGCCCAACCCCCTCGTCTACGAGTACTCGAACATCGACACGAGCGCCAGGGACATGCTCCGCGGGCAGCGGAACGACTATTTCACGCTCTTCGATTTCTCGGCGAAGCAGGACCCGGTCCCGAGCATGCTGGTCCAGGACCACACCGCCAACGTCGCGGGATTCATGGGGCAGACGACCGGATTCGAGAAGCGGCTGATCAAGCCGGGCATCACCGTCCTCGCGGAGGTCCCGGGCGCCGACGAGGCCAAGTACATCCACGGCCATTTCGGGAAGGGAACGTTCACCTTCTACGGCGGGCACGACCCCGAAGATTACCAGCACGCGGTCGGGGATCCGCCGACCGACCTCTCCCTCCACAAGAATTCGCCGGGTTACCGCCTCATATTGAACAACGTCCTCTTCCCCGCGGCCGAGAAGAAAGAGAAGAAAACTTAGGATTGTCGGGGGCGTTTCCCGCCGATACACTGCTCCGCCTATGATCACGCTCGTGGATGCGTTTCACCTCCCGTGGCGGCGCGGCTACGCACCTCCGCTTCGCGGCGGCCATGCGGGAGCCTCCGCGCGGGCAAGCGTTGCCCCGTTGCTCCTCCACGAAACGATCCTGGTCCTCGCGGGCAGCGCTCTGATCGCCGCGTCCGCGTGGATCGCGGTTCCCCTTCCCTTCTCGCCCGTCCCCGTGACCGCGCAGACCTTCGCTGTGCTCCTCGTCGGCTCGGTGCTCGGCGCGCGCCGGGGTGCCGCCGCGGCGATCGCCTATCTCGGAGAGGGTGCCTTGGGCCTGCCGGTCTTCGCGGGCGGAAGCGGCGGAATGCACGCGCTCGCGGGACCCACGGGCGGCTATCTGGCCGGGTTCGTGGCGGGCGCCTGGCTGTGCGGCCTCCTTGCCGAGCGCGGATGGGACCGGCGCGTCCTCACGACCGTCGTCTCGATGGTGCTCGGCAACGTGGCGATCCTGGCTCCGGGCCTCCTCTGGCTCTCCCGTTTCGTGGGCACGGAACGCGTGCTGGCCCTCGGCCTCTACCCGTTCCTGCCCGGGGACGTGGTCAAGATCGCTTCCGCCGCGGTGGTCCTTCCCCTCGGATGGAAGCTCATCGCGCGGCTCCGCGCGCGCTGACCTCATGGCCGTCCTCAATCATTTCCTGAAGCCCACCATTCTCGTCACCGGCGCCACCGGCGCGATCGGACGCGCGGTCTGCCGCGACCTCGTCACGCACGGCTACCTGGTCATCGGTCTTGTGAAGGACGAGGAGGCGAAGACGAGGCTCCCGTACGCGGTGATTCCCGCGCTCGGCGACCTTCGCGATCCGGGCTCGTGGGAGCACTCGATCGAGCAGGCCGACATCCTGATCCATCTGGGACTCCATCTCGAAGAGCGCCCGGGACCCAAGGAACGGGAAGACGCGGAGCGCGACGCGAAGCAGATGGCCGAGGTGCTGGACCGTATCGCCACCCTCTGCCGCAGACACAAGAAGCTCATGATCCATACCTTCGGCGCGCTCCTCTACGAGCCCGATCCGGACGGTTGGGTGCGCGAGACCTCGGAGCTGAGCCGCGGACGCGGATTCGGGATTCGCCACCGCGCCGTCTATCCCGTGTTCGAGCGTCACCGGAAGCGCGGGCTCCGGGCGATGAGCGTGAACCCGACATTCGTCTACGGCCGTGGCGGCTGGTTCGAGAGCGGGGTCCTTCGTCCCATGAGCCGGGGCGAGTCCTACTTCATCGGCGAAGGAACGCAGACCATGCACTACATCGAGGCTTCGGACGCGGCATCGGGATACCGGCTCGCGATCGAGAAGGGAATCCCGGGCGAGGACTATCTCCTGGCGGACGACCGCCCCGCGACGCTGGGCGAATTCACGGCCCTGGTCGCGAAGGAGATGGGAGCGCCTCCTCCGGTCTCCATTCCCGAAGAGGAGCTGATTCCCAAGCTCGGCGCCTGGACTGTCGAGGCGTACACCTTCTGTCCCAAGGTCGACAGCACGAAAGCACGCCAGCAGCTGGGATGGGCGCCGCGCTACCGCACCATCCAGGAGGGCGTGCCCGTCGTGGTGCGCGCCTTCCGCCACGCCGCGCCAGCCGTCCCGGTCTGAAGCGCCGTGGCTCGATCGAGCCGCGGTCCCGCGTGATTTTCCCCACCTGCCGCCCGCCCTCTCCACCTCGGCTCTCCTAACCCCCGCGATTCCAGCGGCTCCCCCCGGGCCGTCCCAGGGCACATTCGATGCGGTTCTCTTGGGCGAGGTCAACCCCGCCTAGGGGGCGGGACCGTGATCGTGTTCCCCTGGAGGCAGCATGAAATTCCGGCTCAGAGCATCGGCCCTCGCGGTTCTCGTCGGGACCGTTGTCGTCCTGGCGGGCTGCAGCAAGTCGCCGCTCTCTCCCGGTGATGGAGGGAGCCTCGGCAGACTGATGCCGCCGCCCGTCGCCACGTTCTCCGAGGATGGGACCGTGGCCTACGTCTGGGCTCCCGTGGCCCAGAAGGCGGGCGATCCGCTTCCCTCGGATACCGCAACCGTCCGGGGAGTGAGCCGGAGCTGCGACATGGATGGGGAGAAGGGCGGAACGCTCCAGGTGGGGCGGTTCAGCCTGAACGTGCCTCCCGGCGCCCTGGCGGGGCCGGCCACCGTGACGATCTCGATGCCCGATTCGAGCTTGATGATCTGCGAGCTTTCCATCACGCCGCAATCGGCCAACGGGTTCCGCGTACCCGTGGAGCTGACGGCGGACCTATCGTCTCCTGCTCTCGCCGACGCGCACGAATTCACGATGTACCTGTATGACCCGAGCTGGCTTCACTGGGACAACTTGCTCGCAACATCCAGGGTCGACGGAACGAAGGTCACGACCGTCCTGGAGCATTTCTCCAAATATGCCGCCGGCAAGGCGGGTTGGTAGGTTCTATGGCGCTGATCGAATACGTCGCACTCGTCATCCTGGGCGGCCTGGTGCTCGCCTGGGAGGCGTGGTCTCCCGGCCAGGCGGGTGCACAGCCGATGACGCTGCTCTTCTGGGTTCTCGCGAACATGCTGGGTGAGCTTCTCTGGCTCCCCGCGCCCAAGCAGCGCGGGTATCTGAGCATGGCGACCGCGGCCAACTTCGCGACGCTCCTGATCCTGCCGGTCTCGCTCGCCGTCACGGTGACGGCGCTGGCCGGTGCGCTTGTGGACCTGGGATTCCGCCGCCGGCGCTGGTATCAGGTGCTCTTCAACGCCTCGGTGTGCTGCATCTCGGTGTTCGCGGCTTCGCGCGTCTTCACCACCGTCTGCCAGGGAAGAGACGGTCTCGAGAATCTATTGTCGCCTCTGAACGTGGGCGCTCTCTTGTTGTCGGCCGTCACCTATTTCCTGCTCAATACCTGGCTCGTGACCGGCGTCGTGTCGCTGGATCAGAAGCTTCCGGCCTGCCACGTATGGTCGACCACCTTCGCCTCGGGGCAGGAAGTTCTGGGCTCGTTCGTGCTCTGCACGCTGGGGCTGCTCTTCGCGGCGCTCTTCCTGGCCTGGGGATATACGAGCGTGTTCCCCACCGCGATCGCGACCTGGTTCGTCCGGCAGGCCTATGGCCGCTATGTGGAAGGACGTCCCGGCGCTACTGCATCTCGAGCAGCCGCTGCCTCAGGTCGGGGCTGAGCGTTCCCTCGTAGACCTCTTCCACGGGCCCGGTCATGATGAGATCCAGATCGGGCCCGACTTCCACCTCGAGCTGACCTCCCTCCATCTGGACGGACACCGTTCCATCGATCAGGCCCCGGTCGAAGCACGCCGTGGCCACGGCGCAGGCGCTCGTGCCCGACGCCAGCGTGTGGCCGGCTCCGCGCTCCCAGACGAGCATTCGCGCGCGGCTCCTTGATTCCGCGGCAGCGAGCTGCACGTTGATGCGCTCCGGAAAGCGGGCATGGCGCTCCACGAGCGGCCCCAGCTCGAAGAGCCGATCGCGCGTCAGGGGCTCGCCGAAGATCACGCAGTGCGGGTTCCCGACCGAGACCACGGTGACGTCCAGCCGCCGGCCCTCCACCGGAAGCGATTTCACCGCCCGGTCGATCTTCGCGCGCCCCATCTCGAGCCGGACGGCATGGACCCTTCCCAAGCGCCTGGAGACCTCCGCCAGCACCGGCCCCGCCGTAGTCTCGATCACGAAGGTGGGCTCGCTCGTGTAGCCGTGATCGCTCAGGAACTTGGCGGCGATCCGTAGCCCGTTGCCGCTCCGCTCCGCCTCGGAACCGTCCGGGTTCCAAATCCGCGCCGAGAAGTGGTCCCCGCGCCGCCTCATCTCCAGCACCCCGTCCGAGCCCAGGCCCAGGTTCCGGTGGCAGAGGAGCCGCACGCGCTCGGGCGTGAGCGGGATCCCGAAGCGCTCTCCGTCCACGACGATGTAGTCGTTTCCCAGGCCGTGCCCCTTCACGAAATCACCCGCGAGCATCGGGAGCCTCCAGGCCCGACACGCGGAGGGCCTCCGAAACGACGGCCGCGCCAGCCACGGGTGCGCAGAGGGTGATCGACTCGCGGACGCGGGCTCGCGTCCCGCCCACGTTCACCGCCCCGATGGCGTGCGAGCGAAGCTGCCGCCACATGCGCGTCGTCGTGAGCATCGCCACGACGCAGTACTCGCGCACGGCCGCGCTCAGCCCGCGCCGGGAGAGCACCTTTCCGTAGCCCTCGAGGATCATCCAGGAGGCGAGGTCGGGGCTCAGCTCCCGCATGGTCTCCACCAGCTTCTGGTAATTCTTCCCGTAGACGCGACGGCACAGCGCTTCCCCCGATCGGATCCAGCCGTCCGGGTCCACACCAGCCGCGGGCGGCGGGAAGCCCTTGGGGTGGCCCAGCACCGGCCCGGCCGCGAAGAAGGCCTCGATGGCGCGCGGAAATCCGAGAAAGAGATAGGACTGGAGCAAGGCCTCGTAGATCTCCCCGTGCGCGGCACCGTCCTGGAGCGCCACCTTCACCGCCGTCGCGACCTGCTCCGGATCACCCGCCGCGATCGCGGACGAGAGGGCGACCAGCCGGGCCTCCGGCTTGGGAAGAGACGCGCCACGGCTCCGCGGATCAGCGCCCAATCGCGATCGCGTTCGAGAGCTTGGGCAAGGAGACGTCCATGCGGTAGGAGATGTTCATGTGCCCGTCTTCGAACTCCTGGTATTCGTGGCGCACCCCCAGCTTCTCGAGCCGCCTTACCAAGGCCCGCGCCCCCAGCTCGAGGTAGAACTCGTCGTCCCGTCCACAATCCAGAAAGAGGAGCCTGAGCTTCTTCAGATTCGGAGCGTACCGGTCCACCACGCGGAGCGGATCCCATTCCAGCCACCGCTTCCAGACTTCCGGCCGGAGCTCCCCCGTCTCGAGGTCGAAGGGAAGATCGCAGTAGGCCGGCGGGGCGTCGATGTTGGGGGAATAGGCGGCGGCCATGGCGAGGATGTTCAGCGCCTCGATGTCGCTGTGGCGCTTTTGCTGCGCCGCGCGGAGCTTGCTCAGCCACGCGGCGACCCCTCCACCTTTGCGGATCGTGCGGAGGGCGGGCGCGAAGTCGCGGCCGTAGCACTGCTCGAACTGGATGTCGCCGCTGTGGCAGACGGCTGCGCCGAAGACCTCGGGATGCCGCATGCCCATCATGAGCGCGCCGTAGCCTCCGCTCGATTTGCCGATCACGCCGCGGTGCTGGGGCGCGGCGAGGGTCCGGTAGCGGGCGTCGACGAAGGGGACGAGCTCCTGGATGAGATGGTCTTCGTAGTTTCCCAGCGCCGGTGAATTCACGTACTGGCTCCCGCCCAGATGCGTGAAGCAGTCGGGGAGGGCCAGGATCATCGGCTTCGCGGCCCCCTGAGCGAGAAGCGCATCCATCCGGTCGGCGATTCCCGGCGACCACGGGTTGTCGTTCAGGAGCATCCGGCCGCGTCCGGTGAATCCGCTCAGGCACCACGCGACCGGATAGCGCTCCTCCGCCTGGTCGTATCCGGGCGGGAGGTAGAGGTAGAGCTCCCGGACGTGAGGATCGCCGGGGAGGTTTCCCTCGAGGGCGCGGCTTACGAGGTACTCGCTCCGGACCGTGCCGCGCGGGATTTCCATGCGCGGAGCCTAGGTGCGCAAAGCATCCGTGTCAATTCAGGGCCGCGCTGCTAGATTGACGCGCACCCGCCATGGCGATCGCGACCGGAACCTTCCCCTCTTGAATCTGCTCGATGCCGGCGTCGCGGTCGTGGCGGGGTCGGCGGTCTACTGGCTGGAATCGGGAATCAGCGCGTTCTTCGGATATCGCCGCGTCCCCGGACTCCGGAGCGTCGATCGCCTGCCCGATGCATCCCTCCCCACCCTCGCCATCGTGGCCACGGCAAAGGACGAGGCAGCCAGCGTCGAGGGCGCGGCACGATCGCTTCTCGCTCAGGATTACCCCGGCCTCTCCCTCGTCATCGTGGACGACCGCTCCATGGATGGAACGGGCGCAATCTTGAATCAGCTCGCCGTCGAGGATCCGCGCCTCCATGTCGTGCACATCGACTCGCTACCCTACGGATGGGTAGGAAAATGCCACGCGCTCGCGCGCGGCGCCGAGGCGACCGATTCCGAATGGATCCTCTTCGTGGACGCGGACGTCACGCTGGCGCCGGATGCCGCGCGGCGGGCGGTCTCGCTGGCGGTCCGCAGCGGCTGGGATCACGTCGCGGTCGGGCCCGACATGAGGCTCGAGAGCCTGGGAGAGGAGATCTTCGTCGCGGCATTCATGGTGGTGTTCGACACCAGCCAGAGGCCGTGGCGCGCATCGAATCCGCGGCGGAGGAACGCGATCGGAATCGGAGCCTTCAACCTGGTGCGCCGTGAGAACTATCGAAGGGCCGGCGGCCACGAAGCGCTGCGCTACGAGCTGATCGACGACATGGCCCTGGGGAAGATCTTGAAACAGAAGGGGGGCGCGCGGCAGACGTTCGCGAGGCACGATGGTCTGGTCTCGGTGCACTGGCATCCCGGAATCCGGGGCCTGATCCACGGCGTGGAGAAGAACGCCTTCCCCGGACTTCGCTACAACGTCCCGCTCGGGCTGATCGCGCCCTGGCTCCTGCTCGTCGTTTCGTGGGCTCCGGCGTTCGGCTTCCTTCTCGGCAGCCCCTTGGCCTCGGTGCTCTCGCTCTGCGCCTGGTGCGGCGTTCTGCTCTGCTATCGCGAGGTGGAGCGCAGCGTGAACATCAAGGCGTGGCACGCGGTGACGATGCCCGTGGGGGTGACGCTCTTTCTCTATGCCTTCGTCCGGTCGATGGCGCTGACCCTGATTCGCGGCGGGGTGGTGTGGCGCGGGACCTTCTATCCACTCGAGGAGCTGAAGCGCGGCCGCGTCTGGTAGGGCCGGCGGAGGGCAAAAAGAAACCCCTGAAGCGTATGCTTCAGGGGCTCTCGCCGCGCACCATGGGGGGTCAGGGCTGAAACGATGCGCGGTGTCGGGTCCTAATTAAGGCACACGACATGCCAACCTGCCCTACACGGCCCAGGAAGGCTCTAAGTCACGCTCCAGAGGGAGATAGGCGGGGCGGGTGATTTCGTCCGTATTCCCATGGTGCTCAATGAGATGCCCGCCATGGGGCAGGGCCGTACCGTGAGGTACGTCAAGACGCTTGGGGCGACTCCTCCATGGCGTGCCGGACCAGCCCCGCGGCCTCGACGACCAGCTTTTCGAACTGCTCCGGCTTGGGGAAGCGCACCGCGACAGAGGCATCGATCGGGATTCCCCACTCGGCCAGCGGGGTTCCCAGGGCCCGGCTGAAGACCCCGCTCGCGCTCACCCATGGTGCCGAGGACCAGATCTCAGGACCCTCCGAGACCTCCTTCGAAAGCTTGATCTCCGCCTGCACCGAGGGATGGTGGATGCTGACCCGGTCCCAGGGAAATCCTTCCGCCATCTCGATCCTGGCGCCCTCGGCGTGACGGCGAGCGCGCTCCAGTAACTCGGCAGGCTCCGCGTTCTCCGTGATCTCGAGGATGAGCCAGGCCTGGGGACGATCCGGATGCTTCACTTGTGGGAGGACCACCTGCCCACGAGGCGCGAAGAGCGCGCGCTTCAGCACCTCCTCGCCTTCCCCGGAATCCGGATCCTCCAGCGTCTCCTCGAGAAAATCCATCGCGTCCCGGCTCCCCGCAACCTTTCGCAGGAGCTCGAAGTCGAGCGGGCGCGGCCCATAGGCCTCGCCCCGAAGCTCCTCCACCATGCGATCCCGGAGCCGGTACGTATTCACGCCGGCGTCCCACACCCCGAGCACCACCCTTCCTCGTGATCCGAGGTAGATGCGTCTCCTCCGGGGCGCGCGCGGCGTGATCCGGGGCCAGAACGCCATCGGAGCGCGAAGCCGCGCGCGGTGCTCGCGCAGCGTCTCCGCGAGAACCAGGGAGCCCTGTGTCGTCCCCGGGACGACCACAAAGGCCGCCGTTATGGCGCTGCTCGCGCCGCTCCCCCTCACCTGCGCCAGCCCGGCCAGAGCGGCCGCGAGCGCGAGCCGCTCTCCCCCTTCCACCGCCGCGGGCTGAACCGGCAGCACCTCCGCGTGCCAGGAAGCAAAGAGCACCACCGAAGGGGCGGTGCCCGCCGGAGATAGAAGCAGAAAGGTCGGAGCAAGCTGCCCGATTTCAACGAGTTCCAGTCCCAGGGCATCCGCGGCCCAACGCAGGGTCTTCCGGGTCTCGGTGGCGGTGAGCTGCGGCAAGGTCTCTCGCGGCATCGAGAGAAGCGTCTGCAGATTTTGGAGATAACTCGAGGAGTCGGTGGCCATCACCCGCTCGGGAGGACCTGGGAGGGCGCGGCGGTCAGGCCGCGGCGTGGTTTCGGGGCATCATAGCGCCCCCCAGACTGTTGATAAATCGTGATTTGACTTGACACCCGGTTTGACGGAATCGGACTATCGAAGACGCCGCGCGCCGGTCAGAGGAATCTCCCGTCGCGCGAAGCAGCCTTGGTGGGGGGGAGGAGCTGGGTTCATGGAAGTGAAGTTGCCCGACTGCCGAAAATGCAATAACGGAGTGCTCATCCCGCTCTCGGACTATGGAAGGGACGGCGCTCCGATCACCTTCAAGGCCTGGGTCTGCACCAATCCCGGATGCGGCTTCAACGTTCGCATCGACAACGGCGAGATCAGCCTCGGCAAGATGGTGGGTCAATCTCAGAAATAGGTACGCCACGGAAAAACCGCGTTCGATGCGTGAACGATAACGCCCGAAATCGGGTCCTCGACGCCGATGGGTGAGCCAGCGCTACACTGCTCCCTCTCGGCGTCGAACCATTCAGGAGCCTGGCCGTGATCCGAGCCGTCATCTTCGATCTCGACAACACGCTCACCGACTTCATGAAGATGAAGCGCGCGGCGATCGACGCCGCCGTCGACGGAATGATCGACGCCGGATTGAAGCTCTCGCGCGCGGAAGCCTCCCAGAAGATCTATCGCGTGTACGACCGCGAGGGGATCGAGTACCAGCAGGTGTTCGATCTCTTCCTCAAGGAAGAATTCGGCGGGATCGACTACAAGCTCCTGACCAGCGCGATCGTGGCGTACCGCCGCGCGCGCGATTCCTATCTCGTCCTCTATCCCCACGTGAACCTGACGCTGATGGAGATCTTGAAGCGGGGGCTCAAGCTGGCCGTCGTGTCCGACGCGCCGCGGCTCCAGGCCTGGATGCGCCTGGCGCAGCTCCAGCTCCAGCACCTCTTCGATCCCGTCGTGGCCTACGAGGACACCGGCGAGCGGAAGCCCAGCCCCAAGCCCTTCGCGCGCGCGCTGGAGCTCCTGAACGTCACCCCCTCCGAGGCCATCATGGTGGGGGACTGGCCGGAGCGGGACGTCGTGGGCGCCGCGAAGCTGGGCATCCGCACCGCGTTCGCGCGCTACGGAGACACGTTCGGCACGGAGCGCTCGGGAGCCGACTACGACTTGAACGACGTCTACGAGCTCGTGGAGATCGTGGACCGGCTGAACGGCTCGGACTAGACCGGCCCGGGGTCGCATGGTCTCCGTGGGCGTGGACATCGTGGAAGTGGGCCGCATCGCGGAGGCCATCGAGCGCTGGGGCCCGCGCTTCCTGGAACGGATCTTCACGCCGACCGAGATCGCGTACTGCAGCCCCAGGGCCCGCGCGGCCGAATCCTTCGCGGTGCGATTCGCGGCCAAGGAAGCGTTCGCGAAGGCGCTCAAGGTGGGGCGCGTCTCCATCTGGCGCGAGGTGGAGGTGGTCCGGAGCGAGGGCCCCCGCCCTGCGGTAAAGCTCCACGGCACGGCCCGCGCGCTCGTGGGGACGCGGCGCGTCGATCTCTCCCTGTCCCACGCCGCCACGCACGCCGTCGCGGTCGTTCTCGTCGAGGACTGACGTGCGCCTGCCCAGCGGCCCCCGCCTCGTGACCGCGAGCGAGATGGCCGCCATCGACCACGCCGCGATCTCGAGGGGGGTGTCCGCCTCCACGCTCATGGAGCGCGCCGGCAAGGAATCCGCGCGCGCCATCGTCACGTGGTGGCGCGGCATTTCCGGCCCGAAGCCCGGAGCGGCGCGGCGAAGGGCCGCGACGCCGGCGCGTCCCACGCGGGGCCGCGCGATCGTGCTGGCGGGGCGCGGAAACAACGGCGGCGACGGATTCGTCTGCGCCCGGCACCTCAAGGCGGCAGGCTTCACCGTCCGCGTCCTCGTCGCGGCGGAGGAGCACCAGCTCGCGGGCGAGGCCGCGCAGCACCACGCCGCCTGCGAGAAGGAGCGTATCCCGATCACGTTCCTTCCGGACGAGCGCGCCTGGGGCCAGGGAAGCGAGGCCGCCTTCGCGGCGCGCGAGGCCATGTTCCTGGTGGACGCGCTCCTGGGAACCGGGAGCAAGGGAGCGCCGCGCGGCGCGGTCGCGGCCGCCATCGAGATGGCGGAGCGCAACGAGCGTCCCATCGCCTCGATCGACATCCCCTCGGGGCTCGACGCCTCCACGGGCTACGTGGAGCAGCCGGCGATTCGCGCGGATTTCACCGTCACGCTCCAGCTCTTGAAAAGGGGCCTCGAGCTCGAGCCCGGCCGTTCCCATGCTGGGGACATCGAGGTCGTCGACATCGGAATTCCGCAGGCCGTCATCGAGGAGGCGATCCCGGCCATGCTGACCGTGGACCCGGACTGGGCGCGGAGCGCCCTGCCGGTCCGTCCCATGGATGCGCACAAGGGCTCCGTGGGCCGCGCGCTCATCGTGGGCGGGAGCGGCGGGATGGTGGGCGCCGTGGGCATGGCCAGCGAGGCGGCACTTCGCGTGGGCGCCGGCTACGTCGTCGCGGCGGTTCCGATGAGCTGCGTCGATCCCCTGGAAGCCCGCCTGGCGGAGGTGGTGAAGCGCGGGCTCCCCGAGACCTCGCAGCGGACGCTCTCGCTGAGCGCGCGCGACGAGATCCTGGCCGAAGCGATTCGCGCCGACGTGGTGGCGCTGGGACCGGGGCTCTCGAGGCATCCCGAAACCCTGGAGCTGGCGCGCGAGCTGGTGGAGCGCGTGGAGGCGCCGCTCGTGCTGGACGCGGACGGGCTGAATGCGTTCGAGGGGATCGGCGTTCATCGCACCCACGGGCCGCTGGTGCTGACGCCTCACTATGCCGAAGCGGCGCGGTTGAGCGGGCAGTCCGTGGCGGACCTGGCGCGCGACCCGGCGGGATGGGCGAGGCGGTTCGCGGACGAGAGCCACGGGATCGTGTGCCTGAAGAGCACTCCCATGATCACCGCCGTCCTGGCCGAGCCCATGATCCTGAATGCCACCGGCAATCCCGGCATGGCCACGGCCGGAGCGGGCGACGTCCTGACGGGAACGATCGCCGGTCTCATCGCGCAAGGCGTGGACGCCGAGGAGGCGGGCGTCCTGGGGTGCTTTCTTCACGGGCTCGCGGGGGACGTCGCGGCGCGGAGGCTCGGCATGCGGGGTCTCATCGCCGGCGACATCGTGCGCGCCTTGCCCGCGGCCATCACGGCGCTGGAGAGCGGGGCTCTTGGCGAAGGCTAGGCGCGGTCGAGGAGGGTCCGCCGCCGGAGACGGCGGCGCGGGAGAGCGGCGCGAGCCGGGGATCGGCTCGGGCATCGGAAAGGGCGCGGCCGCGGCGCGCGTTCATGCGATTCGTGCCGCGCTGGCTCACGATCTCATGCGCGCCGGCAGGGTGCTCGAGCGCCGCGGGATGATCGTGGCCGCGGAGGGGGACCTGAGCGCGCGGATCACCCCCGACCGGATCCTGATCACGCGCCGGGGCCGGCGAAAAGGCGACCTGACCCCGCGCGATTTCGTGGACCTGGCGCTGGACGAGCCGCTGGATTCCCAGGGGCGTGTCGCCGCCTCCACCGAGCACCGGCTGCACCTCGCCGCGTACGCCGTGCGCCCGGACATCGAGGCGGTGGTCCACGCGCATCCGCCGGGCCTCTCCGCCTTCGCGATCCGAGGCGAGGCGCCCAATCTGAAAGCCCTCGACGAGGCGCGCGACGCGATCCACGCCCTTGCGGTCGTGCCCTACGCGCCCTCCGGCACCGAGACCCTGGCCAAGGCCGCCGCGCTGGCGCTCCGGGGACAGGAGGGCACACCGGCCTGCGACGTCTTGATCCTTCGAAGCCATGGCGCGCTTGCGGTAGGAGGAAGCGTGGAGGAGGCGATCTCCAGGCTGGAGATCGCGGAGCATCTCGCGATGACGCTGCTGCTGGCGGAGCGGAGAGGCTAGAAGCGGCTAGGCGCCGATCGCCGAGCGGATCCGGGCGATCTGGCCGAGATGATCTTCGCTGTGGGGATGGTGATCGAACGCGAGGAACGCCATCCGCGACCAGCGAGGCTTGAAGGCGCACACGCTCGCCGGCAGGTGGCTGAGAAAGGCGATCGTTTCCTGCTCGTCGTTGCGTAGCCGGTCCAGGAGCTCCCGGACGCTGGGCCGGCGCTCCAGCACACCCGCGATCCGGCTCGAGTTGGTGCAGGAATCGCTGTTCACCGCGGGCCGCTCGCCTCGAGCAGTCTGGTCCAGCCAGCATTGGAGCATCCGCTCGACGAGCGAGAGGTGCGCCAGAACCTGCGCCACCGACCAGGCGTCTGGCTTCTCGTGGCGATACGCGTCCTTGTCGGAGAGTCCGGACACCGCTTGCTCCCGCCTCGCGTCCGCCTCACCAACCGCCTCGCGCATCATTTCGATCAGCTGCTTCCGCGCGGGGGGCGGCTCCTCGCGACCGCTGCGACAACCGAGGGTCACGGAAACGCGGACCTCCTCGCCTCCTCGGACGGCCTTGATCTGGATCCGATCCCCCGGCCTTCTCGACTGAATCGCGTGCACCAGGTCCTCGCCGTCCCTCACGGGCGCGCTCTCGAAGAACACGACCACGTCCCCGGATTCGAGGCCGGCGGCCTCAGCGGGCCCGTCGGCGAGCACCGAGGCCAAGCGCACGCCCAGCCCCGGCGGCACTCCCGCGATCGGCCGCTCCGAGAGCGTGATGTCGCGCGGCCCGATGCCCAGGATCGCCCTGCGCGCCTCGCGGAGATCGACCCCCCGCTCCCACATGGATCGCAGATTCTCCAGCGCCTCGCTCCAGGGGCCTTCGTCCTCGGAATCGGGATCGGCGACCGAGACGCGGGTTTCAGCGCCCGAGAGCTTGACCAGATCCAGCTCGATGCGCGCGTCGTCGCCGCGCCGCGTGGGCCGCAGCACCAGCCTCCGTCCCTCGACGAGCCGCTCCACCGTGGTGTCGAGACGGATGCCGTAGCCGCGGGCGATGTAGGCGCCTCCGACCCGGAGGTCGATCTCGATCGCGTCACCGAACCAGTAGTCCAGATGCTCCGCGCGGGTGAAGGCCTGCCACACCTCGATCGGAGGAAGCGCTACGACCGTCTGCGCGCGAAGGGAGGGTTGAAGTGAGGGTCGGAGGAGGGAAGACATGCGAAAAGTCTGAGCGCGTCCGGGCCCGATTACCACGCGAAAGATTTCGCATACGGACGCGCAGGATCCACTACTCGCCGAGGATCTTGATCAATACCCGCTTGGGGCGGCGCCCGTCGAACTCGCCGTAGAAGATCTGCTCCCACGGCCCGAAATCCAGGGCCCCCTCCGTGATCGCCACGACCACCTCGCGTCCCATGATCTGCCGCTTGTGATGCGCGTCCGCGTTGTCCTCGCCCGTGCGATTGTGCCGGTAGCGCTCGGGGCTGGGATCGTGCGGCGCCAGCTCCTCGAGCCAGCGCTTGTAGTCCTCGTGCAGCCCCGGCTCGTCGTCGTTGATGAACACGCTCGCGGTGATGTGCATCGCGTTGACGAGGCAAAGTCCTTCGCGGACGCCGCTCTCGCGCACCGCCTCTTGGACTTGCGGCGTGATGTTCAAGAAGTCCATGCGGGCGGGGACCTTGAAGGTGAGCGTCTTGCGCAGATGCTTCATCCGCGCAGTATAACGATATTGACGACGCGGCGCGGTGCGGCTATCGTTCGGTCTTGCCGCTACTCACGAACACACCGCGTACCACGATGCCGATCGAGATCACGGACAACCGCGCGCGAGTCGAGGTCAGGCAGTTGCTCGAGCTCTACAAGACCGCATGGTGGGCGCTGGAGCGCTCCGGCCAGGACGTGGAGCGCGCGCTTCAATATTCTCATCCCGTGGTCACCGCGTGGGACGACGGGACGCTCGTCGGATTCACGCGCGTCATTTCCGACCGGACGTACCGTGCCACGATCTGGGACGTGATCGTCCGCCCGTCGCATCAGGGCCGCGGCCTCGGCGCGCGGCTCGTTCAGTACGTGCTGGACCATCCGGATCTCGAGACGGTCACGAGTTTCCTCCTGCTGACGAAAGACAAGCACACCTTCTACGAACGGCTTGGATTCCAATCGGAGCGTGACATGGCGATGGTGCTGAGGCGATGAAACCACGGCGAGCGGCCAAACGACCGGCGGCAAGAACACCAGCGGCGGCGAAGTCAGGACAAGCGGAGGCGGCGAACGAGCCGCGCGGCGGCGGGGCCCCAAGGGACGAAGGAGGGAGACCGGGGATGGAGAGTCTGAAGTCGACGAAGGAGATCGTGAAGTTCTGCGAGGAGCGCGGGGTGGAAATGATTCACCTCTGGTTCGTCGACATCCTGGGACAGCTGAAGAGCGTCGGCATCACCCTGCGCGTGCTCCAGGACGCCCTCGACGAAGGCGTCGGGATCGACGGCTCCTCGGTCGAAGGCTTCGCGAGGATCTACGAGAGCGATCTCGTGGCCATGCCCGACCCGACCACCTTCCAGATGCTTCCCTGGAAGGTGAACGGCGAGAACGTCGGCCGCCTGATCTGCGACATCCTGAATCCCGACGGAACCCCCTACGAGGGGGACACGCGCCACGTCCTGAAGCGCGCGCTGAAGCGGATCGAGAAGCAGGGCTACACCTTCTATCTCGGGCCGGAGGCGGAGTACTTCTACTTCAAGGGAGTCAAGGACCGCACCCTCCTCGACAAGGCCGGGTATTTCGACCAGGTTCCCGACGACATCGGCACCGAGCTCCGGTCGCGCACCGTGGAAGCGCTCCAGGCCATGGACATCTCGGTCGAGGCCTCGCACCACGAGGTGGCCTCCAGCCAGCACGAGATCGATCTCAAGTACGCCGACGCCCTCAAGATGGCCGACCAGTGCATCACGTACCGCTACGTCGTGAAGGAGATCGCGCGGCAGGGGGGCTATTACGCCACCTTCATGCCGAAGCCGGTCTACGGTGAAAACGGCAGCGGCATGCACATCCACCAGTCGCTCTTCAAAGGCGGCAAGAACCTGTTCTTCGACGCCAAGGACAAGTACCACCTGTCCAAGGCCGGGCGTTCCTACCTGGCGGGGCTCCTGAGCGCCATGCCCGAGATCGCCTCCATCACGAACCAGTGGGTGAATTCCTACAAGCGGCTGGTGCCGGGATTCGAGGCGCCGGTCTACATCGCCTGGGGCCAGCGGAACCGTTCGGCCCTGGTTCGGGTTCCCATGTACAAGCCCGGCCACGAGAAGGCCACGCGGATCGAGCTTCGCTGCCCGGACCCCGCGTGCAACCCCTATCTCGCCTTCGCGATCTGCCTGGCCGCGGGGCTCAAGGGAATGGACGCCAACCTGACCCTTCGTCCCCCGGTCGAAGAGGACATCTACGAGATGAACGCCAAGGAGCGCGATGAGCTCGAGATCGGGAGCCTGCCGGGTAGCCTCATCGAGGCGGTGGAGCTGACCGAGAAATCCAAGCTCGTGCGGGACACCATGGGCGAGCACGTGTTCACGAAATTCATCGAAAACAAGCGGATCGAGTGGGATGACTACCGGACCCGCATCACCGATTACGAACTGGAGAAATACTATCCGATCCTCTAGAAGGGCCCTCCTGAGAGGGGCGATCCTCGTCTCCGCGGTTCTCCTCGCCTTCGGCTGCGCGAAACGCGCGCCGGAAGGGGGAGGTTCCGTTCCCGCGAACGCGGGCGAGGTCGGGTCGAAGGCGCCCGATTTCGAGCTTCAGGACCTGAACGGGAAGACGGTCCGGCTCGCCGACTACAAAGGCAAGGTCGTGGTCCTGAACTTCTGGGCCACGTGGTGCGGACCCTGCCGCGCCGAAATCCCCGACTTGATCACACTGCAGTCGAAATTTGGGCCGCAGGGCGTGGTGGTCTTGGGGCTCTCCCTGGATGCGGAGGGCGCGGGTGTCGTGAGACCGTTCGTCGACACGCACAAGATGACCTATCCCCAGCTCCTAGCCAACGCGGCCACCGCCAAGATGTACGGCGGCATCGTCGGAATTCCCACCAGCTTCGTGGTGGACCGCCAGGGACGGATCGCGAAGAAGTTCTTCGGAGTGGCCGACCTCAAGACTTTCGAGGAGGCGGTTCAGCCCCTCCTCGCGACGTAGCACTCCCGTGTTCGAGACCCAGGTAAACCAAGTCTCCCTTCTCGCCGCCTTCGTCGCCGGGCTGGTCTCCTTCATCTCTCCCTGCGTTCTGCCCCTCGTTCCCTCGTACGTTACGTTCATCACGGGAGTCTCCTTCGACGAGCTGACCGCGGCCAACGCGGGCCCGCGCGTGCGCCGCCTCACGATCATCCATTCGCTCGCCTTCATCCTGGGCTTCTCGCTGGTCTTCATCGCCCTGGGTGCGACGGCGACGGTGGCGGGACAATTCCTGCGCGAGCATCAAGATCTGCTGCGGCGCGTGGGAGGCGTCCTGATCATCCTCTTCGGGGTCTTCCTCACGGGCTGGATCCCCATCCCCGCCCTCTCGCGCGAGCGGAAGAAGCAGCTCACCACGAAGCCGCTCGGCATCCTGGGATCGGTGCTGGTCGGAATCACCTTCGCGGCGGGCTGGACTCCCTGCATCGGGCCCATCCTGGCCTCGATCCTGATCTACGCCAGCACCGCCAAGACCGTGGGGACGGGGATCCTGCTTCTTTCCGTGTATTCGCTGGGGCTGGCGGTTCCATTCTTCATCGCCTCGCTGGCGCTGAACTCCTTCCTTGCGGCCTCGCGCCGGATCCGGGGCCAACTCCGCACGATCGAGATCGCGAGCGGAGTGATCCTCATCCTCTTCGGCATTCTCCTCGTGAGCGACCTCTTCCCGCGCTTCGTGTCCTTCCTCTCCCGTTTCCTTCCGGCGGTCGGCTAGCCGCTAAATATTTCCTGGGGTTCTGCCGATTCATTTTGGGCGAGGGCGCAATGGGGGAAGCCCTCCGGACCCAGGTTCTTCGAGCGGCGTACCCGATCGGCTCCGGCAGGCCATGCCTTCCGGCGGACGAGGCCCATGCAGACCAGAAGCAGATCGACACGACCCCTTTCTCTTCCCGAATCGACCCACCTGCCGGGCCCTCTCGCGACGTTGCGCATGCTGAACCAGGTCTCACGCTCCCTCGGCCACGTGGAGGGCCAGGGCTCTCCTTTCGTCGCCGTGATCGAAGGGGTGCGGACACTCTTGCAGGCGGACGGGGTCGCGGTCCTGGTCCGGAACCCCTCCGGCGACTACGTCTTCCGCGTGGCCCACAGCGGGTTGGCCGAGTGGGACGACTACACGCTCTCGGCTTCGGGCTCGGGCCTCCTCGAGACGCTCCACGCCCGCGATCAGGTGGTCCTCTTCAAGAGGCCGCAGCGGAATCCCTGGGCCGGCGAGTTCCTTCTCGCCGCGGGAATGAACTGGGGAGCGCTCGCGCCGATCCGCATCCGGGACCAGAGCGTGGGCGCGCTCTTGGTGAACAACCGCCGCGCGGTCCACGTCAAGCCGGAGCACATCGAGGCGTTCGAGAACCTCGCCACCCTGGCGGGCGTCGCGATCCAGGAGGAGCATCTCCGGGAGGATCTGGAGGATCTCTTCATGAGCGTGATCGTCTCGCTGACGATGGCGCTGGAAGCGAAGGATCCCTACACGGAGGGGCATTCCGTGCGCGTCGCCGCCTATTCGGAAGCCATCGGCAAGCAGCTGGGGCTGCCCGCCGAGACCCTGGATCTGATCCACCGGTCGTGCCTTCTGCACGACATCGGGAAGATCGCGGTGGACGAGACGATCCTCGCCAAGAAGGGACGGTTGAATCGGCTGGAGCGGGAGAAGATGGACATGCACGTCCTCATCGGGGAGGACATCCTCCGTCCGATCGCGCTCCTGCACCCCCTCCTTCCCGGCGTTCGGCACCACCACGAGCAGTTCGATGGCAGGGGATATCCGGACGGGCTCAAGGGCGAGGAGATTCCGATCGAAGCTCGCATCATGGCGGTGGCGGATGCGTTCGACGCCATGACCTCGAGCCGGCCCTACCGTGAGGCGCTGCCGGAGGAGGAGGCGTTGAGCGAGCTCCGCCGCGCCGCCGGCGCCCAGTTCGATCCTCGGGTGGTTGGCGCGTTCGAGCAGATCTATCCAGCCGTGAAGCGAACGCTCGAGAACCTGCGCCCGCGGGTGGATGCAACGTAGTTGAGGTTGGTCGATCACCGCGCCGCGACGCGGCGCATCTTGCGCAGCGTCACGGTCGTGCCGTGATCGGTGCGCGTCTCGAAGGTCACCTCGTCCATGAGCTCGCGCATGAGGTAGATGCCGCGCCCGTGGGGATCGAGAAGATTCGAGGGATCCGTGGGATTCGCCACCTTCGACGCATCGAATCCGCGGCCATGATCGTCCACGCGCACCGAGATCTCCGTCGGGGTGACCTGGAAGGTGAAGGTCACCGACTTGTCCGCCGCGAAGACGTTGCCGTGCTGGATGGCGTTCGTGCCGGCCTCGATCACGGCGTACGTGACCTCGTCCACCAGCTTCTCCTCGAAGTCGTACTGCCCCGTTAGCTCGCGGATGAGGGCGTGAACGAGGGAGAGCAGCTCGAGGCGGCTGCCGATCGTGAGGGTGATGGCGCCGCCCTCGTCCGCTTTGGGTGTCGGCCTGGCGGCTCCCATGCGGGCTACTGTATCAGAACCCCAAACCGCTTCGTCAATGGAATGGCCTTGGAAAGGGGCGGACTCACAGCACTTTCAGGGCGACGAGCGTGATGTCGTCCGCCTGCTCGGCGCCCTGCGTGAAGAGCGAAACGTCCGCCGAGATGGCCTCCAGCATTTGCCGCGCCGTCAAATCCCGTGGGAGCCCGGCCGCCAGCTCGAAGAGGCGCTCCTCTCCGTAATCCTCCATCGCGCGGTTCCGCGCGTCGGTGATCCCGTCCGTGTAGAGGATGAGGCCGTCTCCGGTCGTGAGCGGCGTATTGGTCTGGGCGTAGGCCGCCCCGGCGTCGATCCCGAGCGGGATTCCCCCGAAATCGAGAAAGCGCGACGCGCCCTTCGCGGGGAGCAGGATCGGATAGTTGTGCCCCGCGTTCGAGAAGGAGAGATCCAGCCCGGCGGCCGAGACCCTCGCCAGGAAGCAGGTGGCGAACCGGTCGTCGGGGGTGGCGTCGAAGACGAGGCGGTTCAGGCGGTCCATGATCTCGCAGACGGGCTTCCCGTCCTGGGCCTGCGTCCGGACCGAAGCCTGCACCATGGAGGCGAGGAGGGCCGCCGGGACCCCTTTTCCGGCCACGTCGGCGATCGTGATGAGGTAGCTGCCCCCGCCCCCCTCCACGATGTCGTAGTAGTCCCCGCCCACCTGCTTGTTGGGCACGTTCATCGCCGCGATCCCGAACCGCCCCATCTCGGGAAGGCGCGTGGGTAGGAACTGCTGCTGGATGCGCCGCGCCACCGCCAGCTCCTCCTCGAGCACCGACTTCGCGAGGTTCTCCTCGTAGAGGAGGGCGTTCTTGAGCGCCACGCTGGTCTGGTTCGCTAGCGTCTCCAGAAGGGACATCTCCTCCGCCGTGTAGCGCATCTCCGTGATCTTTCTTCCCAGGGAGATGAGCCCCAGGAATTGTCCCGCGTGCCGGAGCGGAAAGACGAGGTAGGGCTCCGTGGTGAGGAGCGGATCCAGCCCTCCGTTTTCGTTCCGCTCGGACGCGAGGTCGCTCAGCTCCTCGCGCCGGACCATGGAGAGCCCCTCCGTGAAGCGGTCGAGGGAGGGGCGCGGGATCGCGGCGATGGATTCCAGATGTACGCCTCCCCCGAAGCCGCGCGCGACCGCTTCGCGCGCGCCGGGCGCGATGAGGAGCACCGTCGTGCGCGCCGAAACCCCTTCGCGCAGCGTGTCCACCACGGCGTCGGCCAGCGCTCGCAGATCCAGCATGGTGAGCACCTCGCCGCTCATGTGGCGAAGGAGGGTCCGGTGGTCGCCCTTCTCGCGTAGGAAGAACTTGTCCAGCGCCTCCTCCAGCCAGGAGACCACCGGCTGGAAGAGCACGAGCGCGATGAGGAGGATCGCGGTCTCGAACACGGTGACGTCGAACCCCGTCACGGATTTCAGGAGGGCGTCCAGCTGCCGGATGACGGTGAGATAGACACTGACCAAGAACGCCGAGGTCAGCGCGTAGAGGATGGACTTTCGCGCGATCAGCTTCGCGTCGAGGAAGCGGTACCGCACCATCGAGTAGGCGATTCCCGCGGAGCCCAGGACGAGGGCGGCCACGATCAGCGTCGAGCGCGTGAGCGGCGGCCAGGAATGGTTGAGAAGCGTCGGAATCGGGACCGCGACGGCATAGAGGCCCGCGCAGGAGGCGAGGCCGAAGAAGATGACGCGGAGCTGGGCCCGGATCCTCGTGTTCGTCGCGCGTCGATAGCTCAGCCAGAGCAGCGTGAGCGCGGCAACGATGTAGAGAAGATTCACCGCGGAGAAGAGGATCACGTGAATCCCGAAGAGGAGCTCGATCGGCACGCGCAGCACCTGCACGATCGCCGAGCCGATCGTGCTCCGGCCCATCCAGGAGATGACCTTGCCGAGCATCGCTCCCTGCGTCTGGAGGAGCATGATCGAGAGGTGGAAGGCGTGCGGGGCGAAGATCCACAAAGCCGCCAAGGGCACGCGCCGCACGATCCGGTTCTCGGACGGGAACACGCAGGCGAAGTAGAGAAGCGAGGGGAAGAAGAGCTCCCAGAGGTAATTGAAGGAGAGGAGAAGGTCCGTTCCACCGGAGAGCTTCTTTCCTCCGGCTCCCTCGAGGATGAACCCCATCGCCCCCAGCACCGACCCGAGACCGCCGAAGAAGAGCATGAGGGCGGTGGCGCGGTTGGCTTTCTCCCGCGGCGCTTCGCGCAGGATCACGATGCCGAGGAGGAGGACGAGGCCGCCCACGATCAGATAGAGGGTGGCGACCGTAAAGCTGTGCATGAAGACCTTCCTCTAGCGGGCCACCGGTTCGTCCGGGAGGAACGACGCGGGCGTGAGCAGGAGCGGGGTTCCGGGACTACTCAAGATGGATCGAAGCCCTTGCTCTTCGTAGGTCCAGCGTTCCGGCGCCGCGGGCGCGGCCACCGCGTCGCCCCATCGGAGGCCGAGCCTCGTTGCCACGCTACCCGGGAGACTCGGCATGCGGAAGAGCTTCTGCCTGGGATACTCCTCGATCCGGACACGGCGGCCCTTCGGGATCCCCGCGGCCGCCTTGGCCTCCTCGATCGTGCGGTCGAGGCCCGCGATCCCGTCCACGAGCTTGAGCTCCAGCGCCCTTCGGCCCGCGTACACGTGCCCCTGCGCGATCTCGCGAACGCGCTCGAGGGGAAGGCCGCGTCCCGCCGCGACGTGAGCGGTGAACTCGTCGTAGAGGGTCAGGATGCCCCGCTTCACCACTACGCGCTCGCGGTCATCCAGGTTCCGCTCGGGGATCTGAAGTCCGATCAGCGGGATGAGGAGGCCGCCCAGGAGATCCGCGCTCTTCCCCATCTGCACGTGGTCGGTCGTCATGCCCAGCTTCTTCCCCAGCCCGTCGTTCCAGATCCACCCGCCGATGACGCCGATGGAGCCGGTGACGGTGAAGGGAGAGGCATGGATCCGGGCGGCGTCCATGCTGATCCAGTACCCGCCGCTCCCCGCCACGCGGCCCTGGCTCACGAAGAGAGGTTTCTGGGCGGGGCGATAGGCTCTCATCTCCCGCGCGACCAGATCGGAAGCGAGCGGGTCTCCCCCCGGCGAATCGGCGCGTACGACGACCGCCTTCACGTCCCGGCGCTCCCGGAATTTCTTCAGGGCCTTGGAGGTGGTCCGGCCGCGGATCCCCGTGTCCATGGCGCACTCCCCGATGGCGTAGACCAGCGCGATCGTGGGCCGGGGTCCCCACGTCTCGTCCGGCTGCCATCGCCGGTCGCGAAGCGCCCGCGGAGTGCTGAACGTGATGCGCTTGCCGGCGATCTCCCTTGCGGCCTCGCGCAGCGAATCCGGTCCCACGATCTCGTCGATCCAGCCGAGCTCGAGGAGTCTCTGAGGCATGAGGCCCGGCTCCTCGTTCACGGTGAGGTCGAACTGGGCCCGGCTCATCCTTCCGGAGCTCGTGATTCCGTCCGCCATCTCATCGTAGGCGGCACGCACCATGTCCGCGCGCTGCTCGCGGTCCGCCTCGGACATGTCGCGGCGCGACAGGGTCTCGAGCGCGGACTTGTACTTGAAGTAGCGCCACTCCTCGAACCCCAGCCCCAGCTTCTCCAGCGTGCCCCGGAGATAGGTCTTCGTGGTCGAGACGCCGGGAATCGTGAGCATTCCGAACGGATCCATGACGACGCGGTCCGCGGCGGACGCGAGGTAATAGTCCTTGGCTCCCGGCCGGTCGATGTAGACGACCGATTTCTTCCCGGCCTGCCGGAGTGCCTGCAGCTTCTCGCGCACTTCCCAGACGATCTCGATATTGGCGTCGAAGCCCGAGAGATTGATCGCCACCCCTCCCACGGTCGGATCCTCGATCGCGAGCGTGAGGTCGTCGAGGATCCGCCGTAACGGAAGGGAGCTCTCGTCGAAGTAGCGGTAGGACTGATAGACCACTTCGCCTTTCAGATCCATCTCGAGGAACCGCCGCTTCTGGAAGAGACGTCCTTCGGGATCCATGGCGCGGACCGGCGGATTCATCCGGACGACGTAGTGGGTGGCGGCGCGGTCGGAGTTCTGGTACCGGGAGAGCGCGCGGAATCCCGTGCGCGCCAGCGTCACGCCCAGCGTGATCTGAAAGCGATCGTGCTCACTCCATCTCCCCGCCGCCTCGAGGCCCGGGATGGGCCGGACCGCCACGCCTCCGGAGAGGTCCCCGTCATCCCAGTGCCGGTCGGGCTCCAGGGCGTAGCCACCGAAGAGAAGAAGGCGTGGGTCTTGGAGCGGACGAACGCCGAGATCCAGCATCCCCTGTCGCTCGCCGGAGGTGATCCTTCCCGTCGAGCCCACGGAGAGCCAGGGGAAGGGACGAACGATCCTCCCCAGCGAAACGAAGTTCTTCCGGCCGAAGGCGGATCGGCCCGGCCCGGAGAAGCCATAAGACAGTCCTCCCGCGCCAAGCGGATCGCTCCAGCCCAGGCCGATCTGGTAATCACCGACGCCGCGAGCGCCACCCGACACGGGAAGCATCCGGTGCCGGTACGAGAACCCCAGCGCCCGTCCCATGGAGAAGCCATAGTCCTCGCGCCGGTGCCCCGGCGTCTGGCGGTCCGACCACCAGAATGCCGCCTCCGAGCGCTCGAGGATTCCCCATTGCGCGGGATTCAGCGTCGCCGCGATCGAGCCGTCGTCCGTTCCGGGCACGGTGGAGAGCAGAGACGATTCCTCACCGTAGGGAGAAAGCGCCGCGCGCGCGGGTGCGCCGAGAAGCAGGGCGACGAGGCAAGGGGCAAGGAAGCGCTTCATCCCTTCTCCGCTCCTCTCCGCTTGGAACGCACCGGAGGAGACTGCGGGATGTCGAGAAAGGGGTCCACCGCGGGTGGAGGCGGCTCCTTCGCGGGCTTCTTGATGAACACCGCGTAGATCGTGCTCAGCATGAAGAGGACGAGCACGATCCCGATCCCGATCGCGTGCGGAATCTCGAAGCCGATCACATGGATGGCGTGGAGGAATTCCAGGGTCAGCTTCACGCCGACCCACGCGACGATCACGTAGGCCCCGTCCACGATCGCGGGGTAGCGGCCAACGAGCGAGAGCATCTGTCCGATCAGAAGGCGCATCGCGACGATCCCCAGAAGGCCTCCCGTCAGGACGACCCAGAGCTTCCGGGACATTCCGACCGCGACCAGGATGGAGTCGATCGCGAACACGATGTCGGTTCCTTCCACGCGGACGACCGTCGTCCAGAAGAGGGAGAGCCCGAACAGGGTCTTCGCGAGAGGATGCGCGCCGCTCCCTTCGGATCCGTGATGCGAGAAGTGCTTGATGGGAAGGTAGAGGAGATAGAGCCCTCCGATCAGCTTGATCCAGTCCAGATGGATGAGCTGCACGGCGAAGACCGTGGCGAGGATCCGGAACGCGAACGCGCCGACGATGCCGTACTGGAGCGCCTTCTTCTGCTGGCGCTTCGGAAGCGGGAGCACCAGCACGGCCAGGACCAGGGCGTTGTCCGCGCTCAGCGCTGCTTCCAGCAGCACCAGGAGCCCGATCGTGATGAGGTCGGCGCCTTCGATCGAAAAGGGCATGGGAGGTCGAATGGTACCCCAATTCCGGGCTATAGTGACGGTCATGATCGGAAGAACGCTATCGCATTACCGCATCGTCGAGCAGATCGCCGCCGGGGGCATGGGTGTGGTGCATCGCGCCCGCGATGAGCGCCTGGGAAGGGACGTGGCGCTGAAGGTGCTCCCGGCGGGAGCGCTCTCGGACGAGGGGGCTCGCGAGCGGTTTCGGCGCGAGGCGCTGGCCCTCTCGCGCCTCAACCATCCCCACATCGCCACGATCTACGACCTGGACCGCGAGGAAGGCGTGGACTTCCTCGTCATGGAATACATCCCGGGCCGGACGGTGGCGCAGATGATCGCGGCCGGGCGTCTTCCCGAGTCGGAGGCCGCCGCGATCGCATGCCAGATCGTCGAGGCGCTCGAGGAGGCCCACGAGCAAGGGATCGTCCACGGGGACCTCAAGTCGGAGAACGTCCTGGTCACGCCGAAGGGATGGGTGAAGGTGCTGGACTTCGGGCTGGCGACACTGCGTGGGCCCGTGGCCCAGAGCGCCGAGACCGCGGCCTTTACGGGAGAGAACCTGGTCTCCGGCACGCTCCCCTACATGGCGCCCGAGCAGCTTCTGCGGGGCGAGACCGATGCGAGGACCGATCTCTACTCCCTCGGCGTCGTGCTCTACGAGATGATGGCCGGCAGGCTCCCCTTCGAGGAATCGCTCGCCCCCGCGCTCATCGACGCGATCTGTCACCGGGATCCCATCCCGCCGTCCCGGTGGACCCCGGCGCTCTCGCCTCTCACCGATCGGATCGTCCTGCGCCTCCTCGAGAAGAGTCCCGCGCGCCGGTACCGCTCCGCGGGCGAGCTGAACGTGGACCTCGGGCGCGTGTGCTCGTCGGGGCCCGCCTCCTTTGCGCGCGATGAGAGCGAGCGCGCCCAGGATCGAAGGCGCATCGATTCGGTCGCGGTGCTTCCGCTCGAGAACCTCTCCGGTGATCCCGAGCAGGATTATTTCGCGGACGGCATGACGGAAGCGCTGATCGCGGGCCTGGCGAAGATCCGCTCGTTGCGCGTCATCTCGCGGACGTCGGTGATGCGGTACAAGGGCGCGCATGCGGCGCTCCGGGACATCGCCCGCGCCCTCGACGTGAGCGCGATCGTCGAGGGCTCGGTGCTCCGCTCGGGGAACCGCGTCCGGATCACGGCCCTCCTCGTGGACACCGCGACGGACCGTCACCTCTGGGCCGAGACCTACGAGCGCGACGTCGGGGACATCCTCGTGCTTCAGAGCGAGGTCGCGAAGGCGATCGCGTCGGAGATCCAGGTCACCATCACGCCGCAGGAGGAGGCGGGGATGGCTCGCCGCGGCGCGATCAATCCCGACGCCTTCCACGCGTATCTCAAGGGGCGCTATCACTGGGAGAAGCGCTCGGAGGAGGGTCTCGCCAAGGCCGTCCGCTTCTTCCAGGAGGCGATCGAGATCGATCCCACCTACGCGCCGGCCTATGCGGGACTCGCGGACTACTACATCACCCTCGGGAATTTCAGTCTCGCGGACTCGATGTCGATCTATCCCAAGGCGAAGGCGGCGGCCCTGCGCGGGCTGGAGATCGATCCGGGCTCGGCCGAGGCGTACACATCGCTCGCGACCGTGGAGGGTAGCTTCGAGTGGGACCGCGAGGGCGCGGAGCGCGATTACCGCCGCGCGATCGCGCTCAACCCGAATTACGCGACCGCTCACCACTGGTATGCGGACCATCTGGTCTCGCTGGCGCGCTTCGAGGAGGGGATGGCCGAGATCGCCGTGGCGCAGTCCTTGGATCCGCTCTCGCTCGTGATGAACGCCGACGTGGGAGGGTATCTACTCTATGCCGGGCGATTCGAAGAGGCGGTCGCGCATATCGAGAAGATTCTCGCGACGGATCCGGACTACGTGCCCGCCCAGCGGCAGATCGGCGGCATCTACGAGGAACAGGGGAAGCTGGAGGAGGCGTTCGCAGCCTTCGAGAAGACGAGGCGTCTGACCGGAGGCGCGACCTATTCCGTCACGGCGCTGGCCCACACACACGCGCTGGCCGGCCATCGCGACGAAGCGCTGAGGATGCTCTCGGAGCTCGAGGAGATCGGGAAGAAGAAATACGTCTCGAAGTACGGCGTCGCGGCCGTCCACGTGGCTCTGGGCGATTTCGATCGCGCGTTCCAGCACCTCGACCGTGCCGCCCAGTCGCACGATCGCGCCTTGATCTGGCTCAAGGTGTCCCCTCGCTGGAAACCCATCCGCTCGGATCCAAGGTTCCAGAAGCTCCTGAGAATGGTCGGGGCGGAATAGCGAAAGTCTAGCGGGTCTCTCTGCGGGCTTCGCGCGCCGCGCGGGCGGACTGCCAGGCGTGGAGGACCAGCGCCACGGTGATCACGGCGTAGGCCACGAAGACGCGGAAGTACTCGCCGATCTGGGCGTCCCCCGCGAGGGCCTTCCCCGCCAGCGGGGAGACCACGAAGAGGGTGTGGAAGAGCACCGTGCCCAGAAGCGCCTGCCCCACGGTCGCCTGCGACACCGTCGCGCCCGAGACCAGCAGTGCCGCGATCGCGAACATGCCCACCTGCTCGTGCGAGCTGTAGGTGTTCAGGGTGCCGATGTTCTGGAGAAAGAGAAGCTGCCCCCAGGCCGCCATGACCGTGGAGAGAACCGTCGCCACGATCCGGTTTCGCTCCACCGGGATTCCCGCGATGGCCGCGACGTGCGGGTCCTGGCCCATGGCGCGGAACTGCTGCCCGAGACGCGTGCGGAAAAAGAACAGGGTCAGGAAGCAGAACCCGGCGATGATGAGGTACGTGACGACCGGGACCCGGATTTCCACCCCTTGAAGCCGGTAGCGTAGCTTGATGAGATCGTCGATCGCGTACTGGATGGTGCTCAGGTCCACCGTGTTCCGGAGCCCGTATCCCTGCGGAAGCACCATCGACGGGCTGTGGAACGGAATGATGGATCCCACCGCGAAGAGAAACAGGAGCTGATAGAGCCCGTTCGCGAAGAATCCCGCGATGAGCCCGGTCACCATCTCTCGCCCCTTCGCGCGGTTGAAGAGCGTGCCCGTCGCGATTCCCAGGAGCACGGCGACGGGGGTGGCGAGAAGCCACGCCAGAGCGAATCCGCCGATACCGGGAATTCCCCACTTCACGATCAGGATCGCTCCGATCTGGCCCGCCATGGCGCCGATCACGATCCCGAAATTCAGCCCCAGCCCGGCGAGGATGGGAATCAGGAGCGCGAGCACGAGAACCGAGTTCCGGCTCATGCGCACCAGCATCTCGCTGATAAGAAACGGCGCCGTGATCTTGGCGACGACGATGCCGAAGATGCAGAGCGCGGCGAAGAGCAGGGGGACGAGGTGGCGGAGAATCCGCGCTCCTCTCATCACGTCCTCCCCACGCGCGTGAGCGCGTAGAGGATCATGCCGTTCTGGATGATGAGCCGGGCGGTTTCCGAGATGTCGCCCTGGATCACCTGGCTCGTGACCGGGAGCGCCACCGTCAGGATGGACTGGAAGAGGAGCGTGCCCACGATGACGTGGCCGATCGTGGCGCGCGTCACGGTCGCGCCGCCGATCAGGATGCACGCGATCGCGGGAAACGCCATGAGGAGCGGCGCCGTGTAGAGCTGCACGAAGCCGTAGCTCTGGCTGAAGATCACGATCCCGATCGCCGCGAGCACCGTGGAGAGCACCGTGGCCTGCACGCGCGTGCGCTCGTCGGAGATCCCGGCGGCTCGCGCGAACTTGGTGCTGGAGCGCGCGGCGGCGATGGTGATTCCCATCCGCGTCCGGAAGAAGAGCCAGACCAGGAAGCAGAGCCCGAAGAAGACGACCAGGGTACCCCCCGGAACCCGGACGCCCGCGACGGTGAACGCCAGCCAGCGGTCGAGCACCTTGTCGTAGATGCCTCCCAGGCTCAGGGTCGTGCGGAGCCCGCGGCCGCCGATCGCCCACACCAGGGTGGGGTTCCTGAAAGGCGCCAGGAGCCAGAAGACCGACATCATCGAGACGATCGCGAATCCGAGATAGGTCCCGACCATCATCTCCTGCCCGCGCGTGCGATTCAGGAGCCAGCCGTAGCCCGCGCCCACGGGGATCGCGAGCGCCACGCCGATGCCCGTGGCCATGGCGATTCCCCAGATTCCGTGCACGCCGGCGTTCAGGGAGATCACGGCGCCGACCAGCCCACAGATGATTCCGAGCGGCAGCCCGAAATTGAGTCCGATGCCCCCCTGGATCGCCGGGAGGAGCGCCAGTACCAGAATTCCATTCCGGCCCACGCGCACGATGGAATCGGAGATGAGGCCCTGGAGATCCATGTGCGTGGCGACGGCCACGGCGAATAGAACGACCAGAAACACCGCGATGAGGAGCCGCGGAATTCCAAACTCGCGGAGGGGGCCGGGAAATCTCAAGCGGCCTGGGCTGACTCGCCGGCCATCGCGAGGCCGAAGGCCGCGTCGGGCGCATCGGGAGGGAGGATCGCCGCGATCTTGCCTCGGTAGACGATCGCCACGCGGTCGCAGATCGCGCGAAGCTCCGCGAGCTCGGAGGACGTCACGACCAGCGTCACCTCCTGCTCGCGGTTCAGCGCCGCGAGGACCTCGAGCACGAGCTGCTTCGCCCCCACGTCGATGCCGCGCGTGGGCTCGGACACAAAGAGGAGCTTGGGCCGGAGGGTCATCGCCCGAGCGACGCAGACCTTCTGCTGATTGCCTCCCGAGAGCCTGCGGACCTGTTGCGAGGGACCGGTGGTGCGGATGTCGAGTGCCTTGATCATCTCGAGCGCGTGGGCGCGCATGGCGCGGTGGTTGAGAAGCTGGAGGGCCGGGATCGGCGATGGATGGAGGAAGCGCCCCTGCGCCTCCAGCGCGGAGAGCGCGATGTTCAGCTCGATCGATTCCTCGGGGAGAAGGCCCACGCCGCGGCGGTCCTCGGAGACGAAGGCCAACCCGCGCTGCAGCGCCTCGCGCGGTTCATTGAGTGGAAAAAGCTTCTCGCCAAAGATCACGCGGCCCCACGCGGGATAGAGTCCCATGACGCCGTTCGCGATTCCCAGCTTCCCATGCCCCGCCAGCCCGCCGATGCCCAGGATCTCGCCGCGCCGGACGGCGAGCGTGACGTCGTCCACGCGCTCTCCCGGCATGTCCACGCTCAGGCTCTCGATCCCCATGGCGGGCTCCGTGGTCGGCGCGAAGAAGCGGCGCGCGGCCTTGACGGCGGCCGGGCGCCCCACCATCAGCTCCGCGATCCGGACGACCGTCGTGGTCTTCGGATCAGGAGTGCCCACGACCTCGCCGTCGCGGAGCACCGTGATCCGGTCCGCCACCGCGAGCACCTCGTCGAGACGATGCGTGATGAAGAGGATCGCGTGCCCCTTCTGGGCGAGCCCGCGCATGATGTCGAGGAGCTTTTCCGCGTCGCCTTCGGTGAGGACCGCGGTCGGCTCGTCGAAGATGAGGAGCTTGAGCCGTTCCTTGTCCACCTCGCGCGCGATCTCGATGAACTGCATGTGTCCGACGGGGAGGCCCGCGACCCGGATCCACTCGTCGATGCCCAGTCCCACCGCGTCGAGCGCGCGCCGGGCGTCGGCGCGCATGCGCTTCACGTCCAGGGACTCGAGCTTGTTCCCGAGCACGCGCGAGGCGGGATTGGGGAGCGTGGGCTCGCGGTTCAGCTTGATGTTTTCCGCGACGCGGAAGCCGGGAAGGAGCATGAATTCCTGGTGCACCATCCCGATGCCCGCTTCCATCGCCTCGGCCGGCGAATGGAATCGCACGGGTGCGCCCGTGAGGAGGACTTCTCCCTCGTAGCCGCCGGTTTCCCAGATGACCGGCATCCCGAAGAGGATGTTCATGAGGGTGGATTTGCCCGCGCCGTTCTCTCCGACGAGGGCGTGGATCTCGCCCTTGCGGACGTCGAGGGAGACTCCCTTGAGCACGCGGTTCTGCTCATACTCTTTGATGATCGAGCGAAGCTCGAGAGCGGGTGCGCCAGTATCCATTTCTCAGCCTATGTTCGGGTCTGAGTCAGTCGGCTCCTGATCAGCTTCTCCAGCTGCGTGTGATTCAGAGACCCTCTTGTACGTGTGAAGAAAGGCGATTACCAGATCGAGATCGCGTGCGCTCAACGGAAATGGTGCGCGCACGATTGCTGTGCCTCCGCTTGCCAAAGGGATGCTTAGGTCTCGTAAGTGCTGTGAACCAGGAAGCGGGGGAATAGGGCTGATTAGCCCAGTATCGAGCCCAGTTCGGCTGGGAAGGCCCCTTTCTGGGGCTTCCATAGGTGAAGCGTCCTCTGCATTATCGCTCAGGAGCCGCGCGCAGTCGAAAGTGTCCCGCAGTTCTTGAATGAACGGATTTATCGCGTCGTGCGTGAAACCCTTCTCCAGCCTGAGAAAACGCCGTAGGGTCTCGTCATCCGGTAGCTTCCCTTTCCATCTCTCAAAGACTTCAGCGTGAACTCTGGGCCGCAGCGCCGCCTCTCGCCGAGCCTCGTCCTCCTCCCGGTTGTCCGAAGGCATCACTAGCCGGCGTCCGAGATCGGTCAGGGAGACCGTGCGGTTGGAGCCGCTACCGGTATCAGAGAGAATGCCAAAACTAATCAAAGCGGCCATGACCCGAATGCCCGTTCCACTTCTAGGGCTCAGGCCCAGGTACTGCGCTGCCACGTCGTATGCGACAGGCTTCCTACCCGCAGCGCGTTCGAATTGACCAGCCCGATCAATGGCCTCAGGCAAATTGAGAGCTGGATAATTGGGACTTCGGCTCCTAGCGGGCTTTTGCGTAGTAGGTGATTGCTCAGCGTTACTGTCCATTCTTCTCCCTCCTGTGACTTGTGTCTGCGAAGCTTGTTCAAATGCACCGATAGGACCGTAACCCACTTTTAGCCCGTGTTCTACTGGAATTTGTCCAGCTGTGGCAATCGACCCGCGATGCAGCTATCCTAGCCTCAATTTGTCCATGTATAACTTATTATATAACAATATGTTAATACCA
>DASQAV010000058.1:0-42309 GCA_035635575.1 Candidatus Dormiibacterota bacterium
AGGTCACGGCGCGCTCCGTGACGAGCCCCTGCAGCTTTCCGAACGCCACGATGCTTCCGGTGAAGGAGATGGCCCCGATGAGCGCGCCGAGCAGGATGGTGACGCTCATCACCGGGGGCACCGGAAGATCCGCGCGCGCGAAGCGCAGGTATTCGAGGCTCGAGACGATGGCCGCGGCCCCGCCGCCCGATCCATTGAAGAGCGCGACCATCTGCGGTACCGCGGTCATCGCGACCCGGCGAGCCACGACGGCTCCGATGACGCCTCCCACCACGACGCCTGTCAAGATTGTCCCGTAGCTCACGATCTCCCGGTCGAGGAGCGTCGCGACGATCGCCAGGAGCATTCCCAGGGAGGCGAGCGTGTTCCCGCGCCGGGCCGAGCGGGGAGAGCTCAGCATCTTGATCCCCAGAATGAAGAGGACCGACGCGATGAGGTACGCGACGCGGATCGCGTTCGGCGGCAGATGCGGGAGCACGAGCTAGCGCGTTCCCGGAGCCGTGGACGAGGCCTTCGCCGTGCCGGCGCCGGGCGAGGCGCCCCGGGGGGAGCCCGCGAACATCGGAAGCATGCGGTCCGTGACGAGGAATCCTCCCACCACGTTGATCGTCCCCAGCACCACCGCGACGAACGCGAGCGCCGTGACGAAGGGCCCCTCGGGCATTCCCGCCACGAGCATGGCGCCGACGAGGACGATGCCGTGGATGGCGTTCGTGCCCGACATGAGCGGCGTATGGAGGATGACGGGCACCTTGGAGATCGTCTCGTACCCGACGAAAATCGCCAGGATGAAGATCGTGAGGTCGGTGAGGAGCTGCTCGATCACAGGTGGTCCTTTCGCGGGGTCATGCCTTGGCGGTGGCCGCGCCTTCCACGCGCTGGCGCGTGGCCGCATGGACGATCTCTCCGTCCCGCGTCACGCAGGTCCCGCTGGTGATGTCGTCCCCCCAGTCGAGGTGAAGCGAGCCCTTCTGGGTGAGGTGGAGGAGGAAGGCGGTGATGTTCCGTGAATACATCTGGCTCGCGTGAACCGGCACGGCGCTCGCAAGCCGGACCGGCCCGTGGATCGTCACGTCATGGCGGACCACGGTCTCCCCGGGCTGCGTCAGCTCGCAGTTCCCGCCCATGTCCGCGGCGAGGTCCACGATGACGGACCCCGGCTTCATCTTCGAGACGGAATCCGCGGAGATGAGGCGGGGCGCCTTGAGCCCCGGGACACGCGCGGTCGTGATCACCACGTCCGCCTGCGCCACCCGTTGAGACAAGAGTTCCATTCCCTGGCGCTGCGCCTCCGCGGAGAGCGGCTTGGCGTACCCCTGCTCGTCCTGCGCTTCGCCTTCGGGTAGGACGGGGCCGACGAACTTGGCGCCGAGACTCTGCACCTCCTCCTTCACCGCGGGCCGCACGTCGTAGGCCTCCACGACGGCCCCCAGCCGGCGCGCCGTGGCGATGGCCTGGAGTCCGGCCACGCCCGCCCCGACGACCAGGACGCGCGAGGGCGCGATGGTTCCTGCGGCCGTCACGAGCATCGGGAAGATCTTGGGCAGGGTGTCGGAGGCCAGGAGCACCGCCTTGTATCCCGCGATGGTGCTCATGGAGGAGAGGGCGTCCATGCGCTGCGCGCGCGTGGTGCGCGGCATCATGTCCATGCTGAAGCTCGTGACCCGCCTCCGGGCGAGGATCTGCACGGAGTCGAGGTTGCTCAGGGGACGGAGCATGCAGATCAGGACACCCCCTTCGCGGATCAGCTCGGCCTCGTGCGCGTTCAGCGTCCGGTTCGGGAGCGGCGGCTGGATCTTCAAGACGACGTCCGAGCGCGACCAGAAATCGGCCGTGCCGGGGACCAGGGTCGCGCCCGCCTCTTCGTACGCGCGGTCCTCGAAGAAGGAGCCCTTGCCCGCGCCGGACTCGAGGAGCACGTCCCAGCCTGCGGCCTTGATCTGCCGAGCCGAATCGGGCGTCACCGAGACGCGGCGCTCGTTCGTACCGATCTCTTTGGCGATGCCTACGGTCAAACGAACCTTTCCGGAACGAAGGGAATCCGAATGTTCTAGGATGTCCTGAACTTCGGACGGAAGCCGGAATCCTATCAAAAGAGAGAGAGCCTTGTGAAACGATTCCCAAGCGCGCGGCCGAAACGGATCGTCGTCACTCCCGAAATCCGAGCCTACGTCCGCAAGATCGAACGCTACCGCGCGGGACGCGACCCGATTCCCCTCATGAAGCAGGCGCCTGCCCGGCTCGCGCGCGCCGTGGCCGGCTTGAGCGCGAGTCAGATGCGGAAGCGGCCTCGCCCCGGCAAGTGGAGCATCGTGGAGATACTGGGACATTTACAAGATACCGAATACGTCTACGGGTGGCGGATCCGCCTTTCGCTGGCTCAGCCCGGCAATCCCATCATGGGATACGATCAGGCACTCTGGACCGAGGAGCTGCGCCACCGGCGCGCCCATGCGAAGCGGCTTCTCGACCGGATTCGGACGATGCGCGAGGGAAATCTCGAGACCGTAGCGCGGGTGCCGCGCTCGAACTGGAAGCGCTACGGGATGCACTCCGAGCGGGGGAAGGAAACGGTGCGCGGGGTGCTGGAGCTTCTGGCCGGGCACGACCTGAACCACCTCGATCAGATCAGGGCCATCCGGAAGAAGTACGGCTGGTAGCGGACGGGGGGACGTCGTGAAGCTCCTCGGGAAGAGCCTCATTCTTCTCGTTGTGGTGCTCGCGGCCGGGTGGATCCTGCTGGGTCGCGTGCCGCGCGTTCCCGAGCCTCCTCCCGCGCGTCCCGCGTTGACGTATTCGGTCGCCGTCGCTCGGATCGACTCCATTCGCGCCCACGAAGGTCCCGAGATCAATCCCGAGTGCCACACGCGGCTGATCGGCCCCGGCTCGAGGACCGCGCGGGTGCTGGTCATCCTCCACGGCTTCACGAACTGCCCGAAGCAGTTCGATCCCATGGCGCGCGATTTCGCCCGGCAGGGATACAACGTCTACGTCCCGCTCCTTCCGCGGCACGGCATGGCCGACCGCATGACCGACGCCTTGAGCCGCCTCACGGCGGCCGAGCTGGTGCGAGCGGGGGAGGATGCCGTCGATATCGCGGCCGGGCTTGGAGACCGCATCACGGTGATGGGCCTTTCGTCCAGCGCGGTGCTCACGGGGTGGCTGGCGGAACGACGGCCGGAGGTGGCGTGCGCGGTCTTGATCGCACCCTCCCTGGCTCCCCGGTCGATACCGGAGCCTCCGGCGAGACGCCTCACGCGCGTGCTGCTCGCGCTTCCGAATTTCTTCGTCTGGTGGGATTCGAAACAGCGGGCGGATCTCCTGGGGCCGAACCAATGCTATCCGCGGTTCGCGAGCCGGGCCCTGGCGGAAGTTTATCGCCTGGGGTTCTTGGTGCTCGATACGGCGGCTCGCAAAAGGCCCAAGGCGAAGGCGGTGGTGCTCATCACGACCCCCGACGATGAAGGGGTGAATCGCGACGCGATCTTCGAGCTGGCGCGGAGGTGGCGGGCGCGGGGCGCCGATGTGCGGACCTACGATTTTCCCGAGTCGCTCCACGTCCGCCACGACATGATCGACCCGGATCAGCCGTACCAGCAGGTCGCGATCACCTATCCCGTGATCGAGAGCCTGGTCGTGCGGTGCTCTGGGGACTGACGAATTCGCCCCTACCTAATGCGTCGGGGCCCAGGCGCCGCGCGTGGCATCCACGAACGCGCGGAGCAGCCGCCGAGTCGTATCGGACGAGGAAATCCGCTCCGGATGCCAGTGCACGCCCAGGAGGAATGGGTGATCGGTGCGCTCGATGGCCTCGATGATGCCGTCCGGGCTTCGCGCGGAAATCCGGAATCCGGGAGCCACGTCGCCGATCGCCTGATGGTGGAAGGAATTCACGCTTGCGGACTCCACGCCCAGCGCCCGCGCGAGGATGGTGCCGGGCTCGATCTGGATCATGTGCTGGGCGCCGTCTTCATGGGACAGCGCCCCGGGAACGTCGTCCGGGATGTGCTGCAAGAGCGTCCCGCCGAACGCCACGTTCAGCGTTTGCGTGCCGAGACAGATTCCAAGCACCGGCATTCCCCGATCCTTCGCCTCGCGCGCGAACGCGAAGTCGGACAGGGTTCGCTCGCGCGGCGCGATCATGTCCGGGTGGCGCGCGGACTGGCCGTAATGGGTGGGATCGATATCGAGGCCCCCGGTCAGCATCAACCCCTCGACCCGCTCCAGCAGCTCCCGCGCCTCTTCGCGATTCCCCACGAGGGGAAGAATGACGGGCAGGGCGCCATTCTCGGCGATCAGCGACACGTAGTTGGGATTCAGGGTGTACTTGCTCTTGCCGTCGATGATCGAGAACGTGGGAGCGATTCCGATGACCGGTCGCGACATCAGTAGCCTCGCGTGAGATCGACGCGGTTGAGGAGCGGCAGGCCCGCGCCGTCGCGCCGCAGATTTTCGCGGAAGAGACGCATGGCGCGCGGCCAGAAGCCGGTCGAGCCTCCCGAGATGTGAGGCGTGAGGATCACGTTCCCTACGTTATAGAGTTCGCTCTCCTGGGGCAAGGGCTCGGTCTCGAAGACGTCCAGCGCGGCCCCGCCCACCTGACCCTCGCGCAGGGCCTGCACGAGATCCCGCTCGCGCACGATCTTCCCGCGGGCGATGTTCACGAACCAGGCCCCGCGCTTCATCCGGCGAAACGCCTCCGCGTCGAAGATCCCCTCCGTCTCCGGCGTGAGCGCGGCGGCGACCACGACCGCGTCCGCTTCCCCGAGCATGGCGCCCAGCTCGCTCGGGCCCATCACCCCCTCGATCCGGGGCTCCTCGGCGGGAAGCCCGAGCGCCTTCAAGAGATCAGGCTCCCACGCGGGAGGCGAGATCGGGTTGCGGCGCACGGCGATCACGCGCATGCCGAAGCTGAGAGCCCGCCGGGCGATCTCGCGTCCGATGGCGCCATAGCCGAAGAGCCCGAGCGTGCGCCCGTGAAGCTCCTGGGGCCGGCCCGAGCCGACCCACCAGCGCTCCCGGTCGAGCCGCCTCTGGAGCTGGTCCGCGACCGCGCGATCCAGCTGCCGGGCGAGCGCCACGAGCACTCCCATGGTGTGCTCCGCGATGGGCACCGCGTGGACGCCGCGCGAATTCGTGAGGAGGATCCGGCGCTGCAAAACGGAGGGAGTGATGAAGGTGCCCACCCCCGCGGCGGGGGCGTGGATCCAGCGCAGGCGCTTGCCGCGCGCGACGGCCGCGTCTCCCGGGGCCCAGGAGAAGAGGATCTCCGCCTCCGGGATCTTCTCGGCAAGCACTTCCTTGGATTGGGCGCGCGCGACCTCGACGTCGGGGAAGTCGCGGCGCAGGCGGTCCACCTCCTCCTCGGGGATCCTCCACGCTTCCGTGGCGTGGAAGAGCCCGAGAAGGAGGTGACGCACCGGTTCGGGGCCGCTCCCTAGAGGGTCGGGCCCGAGTCGTGGAGCATGATGCGTCTCAGCAGCGTGACCGGGAGCGCGCCCTGCGAGAGGATGCGCGCGTGGAAGCGCGCGAGGTCGAACTTGTCCCCCTCGGCCTTCGCGACGTCGTCGCGAAGCTTCCGGATCTGGAGCGAGCCCAGGGTATAGACGAGGTACGTCGGGTCGAACGCCGCGCGGTAGGCTTCGCGCTCGGCGTTGCCGCGCTCCATGTGGGCGTGCGTCATGAACAGCGCGATCGCGTCCTCCATGGACATGCCCTTCGTGTGCACCCGGATCCCGACCTGGTACCGGCAGGCGCGGACCAGCGCCCAGCGCAGCATCCCGAACTCGGCCCGCGGGTCGTTCTTGCGGAATCCCTGGTCGATGAGCTGCTCCTCGCAGTAGAACGCCCAGCCCTCGGCGAAGCTGCCGCAACCCATGTTCTGGCGCACCAGGCTGGGCGCGCGCTTGGAATAGAGGAAGTGAACGTAGTGCCCCGGGTAGGCCTCGTGCACCGAGGTCGTGGGCAGCATCCATCGGCTGTAGCCCTGGAGGTGCTGCTCCACGCGCGCGGAATCCCAGGCCGCGTTGGGGAGCGAGATGTTGTAGTAGGCCTCGTTCGCTTTCTTCTCGTACGGACCCGGCGCGTCCAGGCTGGCAAACGAGCGCTCCGCAGCGAAGGAGGGCGTGGGGCGAACCTCGCAGCGCACCTCGGACGGAATGTCGATGAAGCGGGAGGAGATGCAGTAGGAGCGGATCTCCTCCAGGAGCCCCTTCGTGTAGGGAATGACCTCATCCTTCGCGGGATGGTCCGCGCGCATGCGCTGGAGCAATTCCTCCTGCGTCGCGTTCGGGTCGATCTTCTTCGCCGTTTCGGCGTAGCGCGCCTCGAGCCGCTTCAGCTCCTGGTCCCCGACGACCAGCAGGGAGTCGAGCGACAGGTCCACCATCTCGTCGTAGTGGAGCTTCTTCCGGTAGCGCTCCTCGCCGAGCACATAGGACCCGTGGGCCGTGGGCACCAGCTCCTTCTGGATCCAATCGATGTACTGGCGGGTGGCGGCCACCGCCGTCGCTTTCGCGTCCTCGTAGCGCTTCCAGAGCGCCGCGTCCTTCACCGAGGAGAACGCCGGAGGCACTTCCTTGTCCAGGAACTCGATCGTGCCGCCCAGATCCTCGGCCCCGAAGCGGGCGAACATCTCGGGCGGGTTCTTCACGTTCTGCTCTCCGCTCTCGAGGAGGCGCGGCACCTGCCGCAGGCGCGCGGTCACCATGCGCAGCCGCTGCTCCGGGGGCGCATAGTTGCGCGCGACCAGGGCGAAGATCGCGTTTCCGTAGTTGTAGGTGCCGGGGTCGTTCTCCCAGCCTCGGATCTCGGTCAGATCGAAGAGGTGGCCCTCCACGCCCCGCTGAAAGAGGTCGTAGTCCACCCGCGCGGAATCGCTGAGCTTCGAAGCGTCGATCTTCCTCGTCTCCTCCAGCGCGTTCCTCGTGCGCTCGATCTCCCGGTCGATCGCGGGACGCGAGAGGTCGGTGAGCAGGCTGTCGTACTGATGAAGCCCCGAGTTGGTCGCCCACCCCGGCGCGAAGGCGTAGTAGCCGCGGAAGTAGCGGCTCGCGAGCGCGGAGAGGCGCTTCTCGGTGGGATTCCCGGTTCGCGTGACGGGAGCGAGAGGATCGGCAGCCTGGCAGATCGCGGTGGAGAGCATCAGCGCGAGAACGGCGCACGGTACGGCGAGAGAGCGGCTCATCGTTGCTTTCCTCCTGGAAGTTCGGCCGAGTCGGCCACCGTATCACGACCGCGGCCGAAAATCATCTGGACGGAAACGAGCAGGAGAAAGATCGCGAAGATCCGGGTCAGCGTATGGGCCTCGATTCGATGCGCGAGGAGCGCGCCCAGGAGCGCCCCCAGCGCTCCGCCCGTCATCAAGGGCGGCAGGAGCGCCCGGACCACGTGGCCGTGGCGCGCGTGGCTCAGCGCTCCCACGATTCCGGTCGGGAGAATCATGAGCAGCGATACCCCCTGCGCCACGTGCTGCGGGAACCGCTCCGCGAGAACGAGGACCGGAACGAGAATCGTGCCCCCGCCGACACCCAGGAGTCCTCCGAGAACGCCCACCACCGCGCCCAGCAGGATGTTCCACGCGGGGGGCCAGGCGTGCGCAGGTCCCGCGTAGGCCGGGGCCGTGATCAGAATCTTCACGGCGGTCAGGATCATGAGAAGGCCCAGCGCCTGGCGGAGCCTCCTCGCGGTCTGCTTTCGCGCGAGTGCCGCGCCCAGGAGGACTCCCGGGACCGCGCCGAGCGCCAGGTAGAGGGCGAGCCACAGATCCAGGTTGCCCTGGTGAAGGTAGGGAATGGCCGCGACGAGGGCGGTCGCCGTGACGAAGGCGAGCGAGGTCCCCTGGGCCTCGTGCTGGGGGGTTCCGAGGACGTGCACGAGGAGCGGAATGAGCACGATGCCGCCGCCCACGCCCATGAGGCCACCCAGGGCGCCGGCCAGCAACCCGAACACGAAGGGCATCGCATTCTTCCGCATGGAAGCGCGCACCGTATCACAGCCTCCGCTCGCGCGCGTTGACAATGCGCGCCGGCGGTCGCTACGCTCCTCCCGCCACATCCGACATGGTCAACCTACCGCCGATCAAGCCTTCGCGCCTCCTGTGGACGCTGCTCTTCCTCGGGGCGCTTCTCGTGCTCGTCAACGGCACCGTGATCTACGCGATCCAGACCGCGCATCACTTCCTGGACGAGGAGCTGGGGAAGCGCTTCGAGGCGACCGCGCACACGGCCGCGCTGCTCATCCAGTCGGACCAGCTGGACGCGCTCTTTCCCGGGACCGCGGATTCGCTGCGCGCCGATTTCGAGACGACGATGGACCAGGTGGAGGCGGCGGACGCGGTGCGCCTGCAGTGGCGCAGGCTGGCGGACGGGGCGGGGGCCTCGAACATCCTGCTCCTGGATCCCGACCATCGCGTCGTCCTGGCGCTTCGGCCGTCCACCGCGCAGGTGGACCGGGCCACCCTGGACGAGGCCGCGTTCACGCGCGCCATGATCGGCGAAGCGGCGCATTCCAAGCTCTTCGAGGAAGGATCGACCTACCTCAAGGCCGGCTACGCCCCCGTGACGCAGTACGACGGGCGCATCGTCGGGGCGGTCGTGGTGGAGGGTGGCTCGAGCGCCTTCACCCCGCTCGTGCAGGTGCGCGCTTCGCTCTACGGCGCGGCGCTCCTGGCCTCCATCCTGGTCGTGCTGGTGGGGCTGGGGTACGTGCGGACCCAGGCGCGGCTGGCGCGCATCGAGGAGCGCATGGACCACGCGGATCTCCTCGCCACCGTCGGACAGGTGGCCGCGGGCGTGGCGCACGAGATCCGGAATCCCCTCGCCGTGCTCCGCGGGGCCTCGTCCCGGCTCCAGCGCGTGGAACAGCTCACCGACGTGCAGCGCCGGGAGCTCCTGGGCATGATGGACGAGGAGGTGCACCGGATGGGGGAGGTCGTCCAGACCTTCCTCGACCTCTCCAAGCGGCAGGACGCCGAGGCGACGGTGTTTCCGCTCCGGCCCGTGCTGGAGCGCTCGATGGAGATCATGAATGTCGAGCTGTCCCGCTGCGGGGTACGATCCGCGGTGCGCTGGGAGGCCGAGAACGAGGTTTCCATCCGTGGACGGCCCCAGGCCATGCACCATCTCTTCCTGAATCTCGCCCTGAACGCGAGAGACGCCATGCCGGAGGGGGGCGAGCTGACCATACTCGTCCAAGCGAAGAAGTCCGAACTGCGGATATACTTCCAGGACAGCGGCCCGGGAATCCCCCGGACCATCCGCTCGAAGATCTTCGAGCCCTTCTTCACGACCCGCGCCCAGGGCACGGGCCTTGGGCTGGCCTTCGTGGAGCGGATCGTCCTCGAGCACGGAGGCACGATTTCCGTCGGAAGCTCGCCCAGCGGCGGCGCGCAATTCCAGATCCATCTGCCGATCGAATCGTGAGCGTGAGAGATGAGTGACCGGATCCTGATCGCCGAAGACAACAAGAACCTCTGCCGGATTCTCGAGAGCGCCTTGAGCGACGCCGGCTACGAGGTCGTGGTCGCGCTGGGCGGGGACGCCGCGGTGCACGAGATCAAGGCGCATCCCTTCGACCTCGTGATCTCGGACATGCGCATGCCCGGAGCCTCCGGATCCGTGGTCTTCCAGGAGGCGCGCGCGCAGGAATACCAGCCCGACGTCATCCTCATGACCGCCTTCGGGGACACGCGCGAGGCCGTGCGGCTGATGCGCGACGGGGCCGCCGACTACATCCTCAAGGACTTCGACCCCGACGAGCTGGTGACGCGCGTCGGGCAGGTGCTGGAACGCCGCAGGCTCAGGCAGGAATCCACCGTCCTCAAGAACCGGATCGACGTGCTGAAGGAGCAGGTCCCCCTCCATCAGTTCGACATGATCGTGGGCCAGAGCCGCGCGATGCGGGATGCCCTGAGCCTTGCGGAGCGCGTGGCGCGGACCGACGCGAACGTGCTCCTCCTGGGGGAGAGCGGCACCGGAAAGGAGGTCTTCGCCCAGGCCATCCACGCGGCGAGCAAGCGCGCCGAGGCGCCCTTCGTGCCGGTGAACTGCGGCGCGCTCCCGGAGACCCTTCTCGAGTCGGAGCTCTTCGGACACGAGCGCGGGGCGTTCACGGGCGCGATCCGGACGAAGCCCGGTCGCTTCGAGTACGCGGAGGGAGGGACGGTCTTCCTGGACGAGATCGGCGAAGTGCCGCAGAGCATCCAGGTCAAGCTCCTGCGCGTCCTGCAAGACCGGACCTATGTCCGGGTCGGAGGCGAGGAGATGCGGCGCGCCGACGTCCGCGTGATCGCGGCCACGAACCGGAACCTGGACGAGATGATCCACAACGGACGCTTCCGCGAGGATCTCTACTACCGGCTCAACGTCTTCCCGATCCGCCTCGTGCCGCTGCGCGAGCGCCGCGAGGACATCTCCGAGCTCGTGGACTTTTTCCTACGGGTACAGGAGCGCTCCATCACCGACATCGCGCCCGACGCGCTCGAGCATCTCCGGAACTACGAGTTTCCCGGCAACATCCGCGAGCTCCAGAACCTGATCGAGCGGGCGTGCATTCTCGCCGGAACCGGACCGATCGAGCGCCTGCATTTCCCGATCGGAAAGACACGCCTCACCGCCGATCCAGGCGAGCTGCTCTCTCTGGGATTGAGCCTCGACCAGATCGAGAAGCGTCTCATCCGCGAAGCGCTGGAGCGCGCGCAGGGAAACAAGACCAAGGCGGCGTCCCTGCTCGGCATCTCGCGGCGCGCCCTGTACTCGCGCATGGAGAGCCACGGAATCCCCATTGGCGGAGCCGAGCCGGAGCCGGTGGAGTAGGGGGATCCGGGGAGGGGGCCGGGGGAGTCGGCAACGTTTGCTTACGTCATACCGATTCGTACGCGTCCGAGTACGGCGGGGGGCAGGCGTAGGGATGCGCCACGAGCGCGCCCGCGCCACGGGCCGCCCCTCCGATTCGTAACTCCATCGGGCGCCAAGCCTTCTCTGGACGGCGCCTGGTTCCGCGCGTAAGCTCAAATGTGGCATAGGAGTTGCGGAACTCACCCTGCACCATGGCCCCCCTCCACGTGCCGGCAAGACCGGTGAGGCGCCGGAGTATGTCCAGCGCATACATTGGGGCACGAAGCGTACCCTCGCCCGCGCTCCTCTGGATTCTCTGGCTCGCCCTCGTCTCTCTCTGGATTCCTCTCCTCGCGCGAGCGGACGAGACCACCCCCGGTGGTGCCGCGGAGGCAGCACCGCCCACCGCGAGCGCGCCGGCGAAGATCGAATCGAGCACGAACGCGGAGGCGCCCACGGCGGGCGGAGCCACGGTTCCTACGCCCAAGGTCGCGGCGGACTCCATCGTCACCATAGCGCCCGCGCTGCGCGATTCCTCGGAGAAGGCGCCCGATGCGCCGGGCGGCGCCGCGAAAGAGACGCAGCCCGCGGAGCGCATCGAGAGTGCGGTGACGACCTCGAGCGAGAAGACGGCCGAGGTCGCTCCGGCACCCTCGCCGGCCGGGATCGGCAAGCCCGTGGACACTCCCTCGAAGGTCTCGAAGTCTCTACCCGGCACGGGCGCCGCGCGAAAGCCACGTGTGAGTGTGGGGATCCGTAACGGCGCGACGCGCGCCTTCAAGCCGGCCCCGAAGAATCACGCGCAGGCGAAGGCCGCGCCCCGGAACCAGAACGGCGGTGTTCCCCGAAACGCCCTCCATGAGTTCACGGAAGCCGACCGTGTCCAGACCGAGCTCGAGCGCACGGAGCGCTTCGTGGGCCGCGCTCAGAAGCCCATCGTAGCCTCCAAGAACACGCGAGCGATCAAGCTCTTCACTTCCGCCCTCGATTTCCAATCCGATTCACGCGAAGCCTGCAAGGTGCGCCAGTACGCGCGCGCGGAGCGCCTCACGCTTGCCGCACGTGACTTCGCCGACCGCGCTTCGCGGATGGTGGGGCCGCCGCGCGAGGATCCCGATTACGTGGAGCACGTGCTGCGCCGCACCGATGACGCGCTGGAGCGCGCGAAGGACGTGCTCCGGACCGGCGCGGGACGGAACGCCTGGAGCCAGCACGAGGATCTGAAGGCGGAGCAGAAGGAAGCGTGGAGGATCTTCAAGGCGGGGGACGTGGGCGGAGCCTACCGGGAGACCCAGGGCGTCCGCGAAGGGGTGCTGGCCCTCCTCCGGCAGCTGCAAGACCTGCCCGTTCCGCGCGAGACCGCCGAGAAGGCGATCGGCGGCGCCCAGATGGCGCTGGAGCAGGCGAATCGCGAGCTGGGGCCCCGGCCCAGCATCGAGGCCGTGCGGCTCGTGAGGCTGGCGAACGAGTACCTTGCCAAGGCGAGGCAATCATTCTCAAGGGGAAGCTACCGGTCCGCGCTCTTGCAAGCAAAGGTGGTGGAGCGGCACGTGGAGCACGCGGTGGACGTGGGCCGCCCGCGCTCCGGCTAATCGCGGCGGATCACCGCAACGGTAACGTCGTCCCCCGGTTTTCCATCGCTCGAGAATTCGTGCACCGTGCGGATCAAGGATTCCACCAGGAGCTCCGGATCCAGGTCGCGGTGCTCCTTCAAGAACGCGACGAGCCGCTCCTCGCCGTACTCCTCATCGGAGTCGTCGCGCGCCTCCGTGACTCCATCGCTGTAGAGAACCAGCACGTCACCCGGGCCCATCGTGAAGTCGGCGGATTCGTAGGTCGCTTCCGGGAACATCCCGAGCAGGAGTCCTCCGACCGAGAGCTTCTCCGTCTCGCCGGAGGGGTGCACGAGAAACGGCGGATTGTGCCCCGCGTTCACGTACCGCACCTCGCCGCTCTTTCGGTCGAGGGCGATGAGCACCAGCGTGATGAACCGGTCGCCGCGCACGGCGTGGTGGATGGAGCGGTTGAGGCGCGCCATCACCATCGGAAGCCGCGCCTCGGATTCCACGTGCGCCCGGACGCTCGCGTGGAGGTTGGTCATGAGGAGCGCCGCCGGCATCCCCTTGCCCGCCACGTCTCCCAGGGCGATCGTGAGAACCGGCGCGTCGCCGTTGATGAAATCGAAGTAGTCGCCGCCGACGTCGGAGGAGGGAATGTTCCTCCCGGCGATCCGGTACGGGGGCGAGAGCAGAGGGTCGGTCGGCAGCAGCGACTGCTGCAGATTCGCGGCGCGCCGCAGCTCCTCGTCCATCTCCCGCTTGCGCAGCACCTCCTCGAAGGCTTTCGTCTCGAGAATCTTCACGGCCGCGAGGTGTCCGATGTGGGTCAGGATGAGGAGGTCGGTGTGCTCGTAGGGCACCGGCGCCGCGACGTTGTCCACGTAGAGGACTCCCAGAACCTCGTCCTCGTGCCAGAGCGGCACGCACATGGCCGAGTTGATCCGCTGTCGGATCACGCTCTCGTGCCCCTTGAAGCGATCGTCCATCTGCGCGTCGCTGGTCAGGATGGCGGTCCGGTCCTCGATCGCGCGCCGGGCGATGCTCCGGCTGACCACGATCTCTTTACCGGCGAGCGATCCGCGCTGCTTCGTGGCCATGGGTTGCAGCTCCATGCCACCGCCGTCCTTGCGAAGGATGATCACGGTGCGATCCGAGCGCAGCACGTCCGAAGTCAGGTCGACGATGAACTGGAACAGCTCCCCCATCGGCTTGTGCGCGAGGAGCGCCGGCCCCAATCGCTCCATTCCTTCGAAGAACTGAGCCATGCGCTTGGGCGATGCGCCGGTCGCCGCGATCGCCTCGAGATTGGACGGCGCCGCGCTCACCAGCTCGGAGAGCGGGACGGCGTGGACGGTGCCGGGCGCCTTGGTGTCCGCGACGCGCGCGGAGCTGCCCGGCTCCTTCTCACGTCCGAAATGAATCTGACACGGACCGATGTCGATGCGGTCGCCCGGACTCATCCGGGTGAGCTCTTGGAGCACGTTGCCGTTCAGCTTGGTCCCGTTTTTGCTGTTCAGGTCCCGGATCCAGTAGCCGTCCTCGCGCGCGAGGATCTCCGCGTGTTTGCGCGAGACGGCCGAATCGTTGACGACGATCTTGTTGTCGGGCCCGCGCCCGAGTGGAAACGGGCCGTCACCCTCGATGCGAACGATCTCGGGATCCCGACCGGGCACGTGGATCGAAAGGGATTGGCCTATCAGGGGCATGAAGGGTAGTCTCCGCTGTCCTTTCGCGGGATTCAACCCGGAACCGGGGGAGTGAAGAGCTTGGGTGATTTTCGCAGCGCGCGGGCGGGCATTGCGGAAGCGTGGCGGGATTTTCGGTGGCTGGAATACCGCCCCTTCCTCTGGATGATGCTCGCCGAGCTTCTCTTTCTCTTCCTGGCCTCGAACCTCACGACGCCCTGGGGAATGGCCGGCGCGGGGTGGATCCTGCGTACGGTGGGAGAGCCGGCGGTGCACTACCCCGCCTCGTTTCTCTATCTCGTCTCCGCGTTCGCCCGGGTGGAGTCGGTGCTCTTCGCGCTCGCCGGCAGCTTTCTCATCCCCCTGAGCCTCGCGCGCATCCAGGCGCCCATGATCGGGATCCCGCCCAAGGGTCCCGAAACCGTGCGGCGCGCGTGGCGAGCGTACCCCGTCACGCTGGCGGGCTATATCCTGAACGTCGCGCTCCTGATCGCGTGGGAGTACCTGCTCGGCGTGGGGCCGCGGCGCTGGATCGCCGCGTCGCTTCCGGCCGGGCTGAACGGGGAGCTCTTGATCTGGGGTCTGGGCATGCTGGTCGCCTTCGCGATCGCGGCGGTCTTCCTCTACGTTCCGATCCGCGCCGTGGAGGGCTCCAAGTTCGGCGACGCGCTCTGGGGCGGAATCCGCGAGGGGCTCGGGGCCTTCGGACCGACGCTCTTCCTCGTGCTTGTGTTCGCCTGGCCCGCGATGCTCCTCCTGGCGCCGCTTCAGATCGCTCCCAGGCTCATCGTGTCGCGCGTCCGTCCCGAGCTGACGGCCATCCTGCTTTCGCTCGTGGCGGTGGCGAACAGCTTCGTGAACTATTTCATCTTCGCCGCGGCGTCGCGCCTGCACTGGCTCATGCGGGATCCGAAGCCGTGATCGCGCCCCGGAGATTCGCCATCGCGTTCGCCTGCATCGCCCTTCTCTCGGGATGCTCCCAGCTCGAGGGGATGGCGACGCGGTACCGCGCCGAGCGCATGGTCTGGGACGCGCAGCGGCGCGAGACCCAGCTCCGGATCGGGAAGCAGGCACCCGATTCCATGACCCTGCTCCGGATCCGCGCCGAGTATCAGAAGCCCAGGCAGACCTTCCGGCCACCCTTCATCGAAGGCCAGGGCTGGCGCGTGGAGAAGCTGAGACGCGACATCGCCCGGCAGGTGGGCAAGTCGGAGCTCACCGCCTCGCGCATCGCGCTCCTGGCGCGCCGTCCGGACCTCGCCCTCGAGAGCGCGCGCTGGGTGACGACCATCGCGGACGCCGACACGGGGCTCCAGCGCGAGTCGGATCTCGCGACCGTGATGGCGCTGCGTGCGCTGCACCGCTACGACGAGGCCGTCGGGATCATGCGCGGGATGCTGGACCGCTATCCGCCCCTGGCGCCCCGCTCCCTGGACCAGGAGGATGCGATCCTCGGCGTGCCCGACGGGATCATCGAGCTTCGCGCCGACATGGGCGACTCGGAAAAGGTCGCGGAGGAGCGAGCGTACGCGGCAGCCTACTACCGCAAGATCCTCGCCCAGCATCCGCCGCCACTGCTGGAAGCGCAGGTACGCTCGCGGCTCAGCCGCACGCTGCTCGAGATGGGGGACGCGAACGCGGCGTTCGAAGAGGTGGGCACCCTTCGAAAGCTTGCCCAGCGTACGCCCGCGCTCCGGTCGCTCGAGCCCGAGCTCCTGTTCACAGAGGCGCGCATCCGCGGCACGCAGAAGGACTACAAGGTGGCGCTCGCGATGTACGACAACCTCGTGAGAACGCATCCCGCGTCTTCCTTCGCGGCCCGGTCGCTTCTGGACGGCGCGATCATCGCCGAGCGCATGGGCGATACCGCGGGCGCGGTCGCACGCTATCGCGCGCTCCTGGCGCGTCCGAACATCGATCCGGGGATCGGGGCGGTGGCGAGCTATCGCCTGGCGATGGTGAAGGACCAGATGGGAAACTGGGACGAGGCGAAGCAGATACTCGAGTCGATTCCGACGAAGTACCCGAAATCGCGCGCGGGTGTGGAAGCGCCGTTCGCGATCGCGGAGCACTACGATCGCTCGCGCCAGCCCGATGCCGCGAAGGCGGCGCTCTTGAAGGCGGTCGATACGTATCGGTCGATGATCGGATTCGATACCGTCTCCTCCTACGCCGCCGTCTACCGGTGGAACATCCTGCGCGCGTACACCGCCCTGCAGCGCTGGCAGGACGCGCTGGCCACGGTGGACCTCATGGCGGAGAAGGATCGCGGCGCGCCCATCGTGGTCGAGGCGCTCTTCGAGGGAGCCAGGATCGCACGCGCCACGGGGGATAAGGCCCGATCGAACCTCTACTTACAACGAATTCTGTTCGAATATCCCTCTTCTCCCAGGGCCGCGGTGGTGCGCAAGGTTCTCGAAGCGGACGCCCGGAAGACCCCCAAGCCCTGAAGCGGCAGCCCACGCTGCCGGAAAAAAAGCATCCAATCGGCTTTTTTGTAAATTTGTGTGTACAAGCCTTACCGGTTGAGGGATAATGTTTTCAGACGCGTGGTGGTGTGGATGTCGCCTAGCGTAGACATCAAGTCTGCGCAGGCCGCATTTGTCGGTGACCCGGCGTTTCAAGGCGTCGGGAAACATAGCGTGACTGGGGGGTCACCAATGCTTCGGAAGGTCGTTTTCATCTGCGGTGCTCTGCTGCTGGTTGCATCTGCATCTGCGTTCGCGTTTCCACCCATCGATTTGACGGCTGGGCAGGCGAATGTGAACGGCGTGGACGGTTCGATCTGGAGCTCCAACATCACCCAGCCTACGGGAACCGGTGTGTATCAGCCCTTCCTCCGTCTGCAGAACACCCCGACGGAAGAGGGATTCAACACCGATTTCACGCCCTTCCCGCTGGATGACAAGTCGCCCGCGAACTTCACGCACTCGGTGAAGTGGAGCTCGCTCCAGACCATCACCATCGGGAACACGGACTACTACTCGTTCCAGCTCGACGCGAACGAGCAGCAGAACGGCAGTCGCTCACTGATCTCGCTCGACAGGCTGAAGATCTACACGGGCACGAATCCCGCCCTGGGTGATCTGTCCACCCTCGGGAATCCGCTCTACGATCTGGACGGCATTTCGAACCAGACGGTCTTCATCGAGACCGCGCTGAAGCCGGGCAGTGGCACCGACGATCTCACGTGCTACATCCCGAAGAGCTTCTTCGCGAACGTGAATCCGAACGACTACATGTACTTCTATTCCCAGTTCGGTCTCTCCGACGGCCTGGACCCCGGCCTTGTGAGCGGCGCGACGTTCGAGGAATGGCGCGCGGTTCAGGGCCAGAGCACGAGTCCGCCCCCCGTGCCCGAACCCGTTACGATGGTTCTCTTCGGCAGCGGCGTCCTGGGTATGGCAGGTCTTCGGCTCAGGAAGAAGAAGTAGTTCCAAAACGCAGCAACACGAAAGGGCGCCGGCGAAACCGGTGCCCTTTTTTTGTGCCCGAGCCGCGCGGCGGTAACTCCTACCAACTTCCTGAACGGAATGGAGATCGGGTCCGCTTGCCAGAGGAGCCGCCGTATGGTAGGCTCTAAGTTGAGCTATACGCTTGACCCCTCTACATTTAACCACCCACACGAGGGATGCCCGTGAAGGACCTCCAACCCGCACAAATCCGTAACATCGCGCTCGTTTCCCCGCACGGAACGGGAAAGACCTCGCTCGCGGAATCGCTCCTGTATCGCGCCAAGGTCACCACGCGTCACGGCAAGGTGGAGGAGGGAACCACCGCGCTCGATTTCTCGCCCGAGGAGATTCACCGCAAGATCACGGTCAGCCTCAGCGTCGCTCCGCTCGAGTGGCGCGATACGAAAGTGAATCTCCTCGACACGCCGGGATATGCGGACTTCGTCGGCGACATGGTGGCGGGCCTCCGCGTCGCGGATTCGGCGGTCTTCTGCATCAAGGGATCGGCGGGAATCGAGGCCGGCAGCGACATGGTCTGGGACCGCGTGGAGGAGCGTGGGTGCCCCGTGCTCTGCCTCGTGACGCAGATGGAGAAGGAGCACGCGAGCTTCAGCAAGGCGATCGAGGGCGCATCGGGGAGGCTGGGCAAGCGGTTCGTTCCGCTGGCCTGGCCCATCGGCGAAGCGGACAAGTTCCGGGGGATCGTGGATCTCGTCTCGATGAAGGGATATCTCTTCGAGAAGGACGGCTCCTCCAAGGAGGCGCCGATCCCGGCCGAGGTCGAAGCCCAGGCGCAGAAGGCGCGGAGTGCCCTCGTGGACGCGGCCGCGGAGGCGGACGACACGCTGCTCGAGAAATTCCTCGGCGGAGAAGAGCTTTCGATCGATGAAGTGCGAAAGGGGATCCACGAAGGCGCCCTGAAGAAGAGCTTCGTGCCGACCCTTCCGGTGGCGGCCTATCCCATGATGGGAATTGATCACGTGCTCGACGCCTTCGTCTGGGCGTTGCCGAGCCCCGTCGATTGCGGCGCCGTGGCCGGCGTGAAGCCGGGCACCCAGGACAAGGTGGAGCTTCCGGTTCAGCCCAACGGGCATCTGGCCGCGCTCATCTTCAAGACGAGCAGCGAGACCCACGCCGGGGATCTCTCCATGATCCGGGTCTTCGCCGGCACGCTCACCCCCGGAAAGGAATTCTGGAACGCAACCGCGCAGCGCGCGGAGAAGATCGGGCAGCTCTTCTACGTGCAGGGCAAGGAGCGGAAGGACGCGCCCAACCTCATCGCGGGCGACATCGGCGCCGCGGTGAAGCTCCGCGAGAGCCACACCGGCCAGACGCTCTGCGAGAAGAACTTTCCGATTCAGCTCCCGCCCATCCCGTTCCCGCACCACGAGCTGGAAGTGGCGATCTTCGTGAGGAACAAGGCGGACGAGGAGAAGATGGGCTCGGGTCTGCACAAGCTCCGCGAGGAGGACCCCACCCTCCACGTGCACGTGGATTCCTCGCTCCACCAGACGTTGCTTCAGGCCACGGGGGATCTGCAAGTGGACGTGACGATCGAGAAGCTGCAGCGCCGCTTCGGCGTTCACGTGGAGCTGGCGAAGCCGCGCATCCCGTACCGCGAGACGATCCGGAAGGCCGTGACCAAGCAGGGGCGGCACAAGAAGCAGACGGGGGGCCGCGGCCAGTTCGGGGACGTCCATATCAAGCTGGAGCCCCTGAAGTCCGGATCGGGATTCGAATTCGTGGACGAGATCGTGGGAGGCGCGGTGCCGAGGAACTATATTCCGGCCGTGGAGAAGGGGGTCATCGAGGCGATGCACGAAGGGGTACTGGCCGGCTACCAGGTCGTGGACGTGCGGGTGGCCCTATACGACGGCTCCTATCACACGGTCGATTCCTCGGAAATGGCCTTCAAGATCGCGGGATCGATGGCGTTCAAGGAGGGGGCCAAGGAGGCCGGTCCCATCCTGCTCGAGCCCATCGTCGAGGTCGAGGTGCGCGTGCCCAAGGACTTCGTGGGCTCGGTCACCGGCGACCTTTCCTCCAAGCGTGGAAAGATTCTCGGCATGGGAGAGGAAGGGCGCTACGAAGTCATCCGCGCTCACGTCCCCCAGGCGGAGCTCTACAAATACTCGACGCACCTTCGCTCGCTGACCCAGGGGCGCGCGACGCACCGGACGAAGTTCTCGCATTACGAGGAAATCCCGCGCGAGTTCGCGGACAAGGTCGTGAGCCAGGCCAAGGCGGAGAAAGAGGCCATGGCTTCCGCCTGAGCCCCCCATGCATCGCATCCTGACCTCGCATCCTCGTCTGCCTCTGCTCCTCGCGGCCGCGTGTCTCGCGTCGGTATTCGCGCCGGTGCTGCCCTCGCCGTTCGTACCGGCGGCTCTGGCCGCGCGCGCGATCGAGGATCCGCACGCCCGCTACGCGCCTCCGGCGCCCCGTTCTGCCCAGGTCGTGACCCCAGGCGCGCAGGCGCGTCTCGGGAGCGCGGGCAGGGCGGCGCTCTGGGTCTATTTCGCGGACAAGGGAGAAGTCGACGCGCGGGGGTTCGCGCGCGCGGTGAAGCTTGCGGGAGACCGCGTCACTGGGCATGCGCGCGAGCGGCGCGCCCGCGAGACGGGCGGTGTCTTCGCCCCCGACTACTACGACGTCCCGGTCGTGCCGGGCTTCGTGGATGCGGTGCGGTCGGCGGGGGCCAGGATCCGGAACGTGTCCCGCTGGATGAACGCGGTCAGCGTGGAGGCGGATGCGGCCACGGCCCGGAGGATCGCCTCGCTCCCCTTCGTTCGCTCGCTCACCGAGGTCGCCTTCTCGAAGCGCGTGCAGCCGGTCGGCCCGATCACGCCCATCGAGACTCGCCCCGCGCCCGTGACGCCATTCGAGGAGGGAGCGCTTCCCTCCACCGGCACACGCAGGGGCCTCGCGGCCACACTCGGCCCGCCGGCCAGCTACGGCTCCTCCATCAATCAGATGAGCAGCATCAACTCCAAGGCGGCCCAGGATTCGGGCTACACCGGCGCCGGGGTCGTGGTCGCCATGTTCGACACGGGCTTCAACAAGGCGCATCCGGCCGTGGCGCCGCTCAAGCGCATCGCCGAATACGACTTCGTGTTTCACGACGGCGAGACCGCGAACCAGCCGGGCGACGTCGCGAACCAATGGGACCACGGAACGGGCACCTGGTCGGTGGCGGGCGGCTACGCGGACGGAAACTTGATCGGGCCCGCGTACAACGCCTCCTTCCTCCTCGCAAAGACCGAGGACAACCACTCCGAGACGCCGGTCGAGGAGGACAACTGGCTCGCGGCGGTGGAATGGGCGGATTCGATCGGCGCGGACGTCATCTCCTCCTCGCTGGGATACCTGACCTTCGATGCTCCCTACCCCAGCCACACCTACGCGGATCTCGATGGTCGCACGACCGTCGTGACGCTGGCCGCGGCGCTCGCGGCGCGGCGTGGGATCGTGGTCGCGAGCGCGATGGGGAACGCCGGGCCCGCCGTGGGATCGATCGACGCTCCCGCGGACGCGGACAGCATTCTCTCCGTCGGCGCCGTGGACGCGGGCAACGCCCTCGCGGGGTTCTCGGGGAGAGGGCCCACGGCGGACGGGCGCGGGAAGCCCGAGATCGTGGCGCAGGGAGTCTTCACCACGTGGGCCGTGGCCGCGAACGGCACTTATGGGCAGGCGAGCGGCACCTCGCTGTCGACCCCGCTCATCGGGGGCGTCTCGGCGCAGATCCGCGAGGCCCATCCGGAATGGACCGTGCAGCAGATTCGATACGCGATGAAGCTTTCGGGGGACAAGGCCACCGCACCGGACAGCACGAACTTCGGCTGGGGACGCCCGAACGTGGTCTGGGCCATCTACAGCTCGCCGCTCGGCGGCCCGATCTTTCCCAAGCCGTTCAATCTCGCGTTCCCGCCGAATGGAGGCTTCGTCAACACGCCTCCGTTCAACTTCCGTTGGAGGCGGACGAGCGATCCCAACGGTGACCCGCTGACCTATCGCATCCGCATTGTCAAGGCGTCCCCGGACTCGCTCGTGTACGACGCGACGACAACGGACACCACGATCACCTTCCCCGGCTACTTCGGGCCAAGCATCACGTACCATTGGTACGTGAGCGCGATCGATCCGGGGAATCACGAGCGCGTGAGCCGGGACCAGTTCACCTTTGCTACCGGCTCCACGACAGGGGTGGACATCACGCCTCCGGCGACCGCAGGCGCGGTGCTCTATCCCAGCCGCCCCAACCCCGTCCAGTCCTCGGCCGTGATCCCGTTCGCGATCTCGGGCACTTCGCCGGGGGGCATGGCGCGGGTGACGTTACGAATCTACGACGCGGGCGGGCGGCTCGTGCGGACGCTGCTTCGGGACGACGCCGAGGTGCTTCCGACCGTTCGCCTGACGCCGTGGGATGGCCGGAACGAGAAGGGGCAGCGCGTCAGCTCCGGAATCTATTATTATCGCCTCACGGTGTCCGGAAGGGACATCTCCCGTCGCATGGTCGTGTTGCGTTGAACCTGTAAGCCTACCCTGATTCCCAGAACGCGCCTTCCCTCATGAGGCGCCGAGAGGTTCGCCGTGTCCGGTCACTCGAAGTGGAGCACGATCAAGCGCAAGAAGGGCGCTACCGACGCCAAGCGCGGGAAGATCTTCACCAAGTACATCAAGGAAATCACCGTCGCGGCGCGCGCGGGCGGCGGCGACCAGGCAAGCAATCCCAGGCTCCGCACCGCGATCGCGGGCGCGAAGTCGGTCAACATGCCCGCCGAGAACATCGACCGCGCCATCAAGAAGGGCACGGGGGAGCTTCCGGGCGTCAACTACGAGGAAGTCACCTACGAGGGATACGGTCCGGGTGGGATCGCGATCCTGATCGACACGCTGACCGATAACCGGAACCGCACGACCGGGGAGGTCCGCCACATCCTGACGAAGGCGGGCGGGCGCATGGCGGAGGCGGGGGCGGTGCAGTGGATGTTCCATGCAAAGGGCGCGATCTCGGTCTTGAAGTCCGCGGCGGACGAGGACACCCTGCTCGGGGTGGTGCTGGACGCGGGCGCCGAGGACGCGAGCACCGACGATTCCGAGGTGTACGAGATCACCACGTCGCCACAGTCGTTCGAAGCGGTCAAGGCAGCGCTCCAGGCGAAGAACATCCCGACACAGTCCGCGGAGCTGGCCAAGGTTCCCCAGACCACGATCGCGCTCAGCGAGAAGGACGCCGAGCAGGCCTTGAAGCTCATGGAGGCGCTCGAGGACAATGACGACGTCCAGCGGGTCTCGTCCAATCTCGACATTGCGGACGAGGTCCTCGCAAAAATCCAGGCCTGACGCCCCGCTGATCCTGGGCATCGACCCGGGCAGCAGGGTCACGGGCTACGGCTTCATCCGCCACGATCGCGGCGTTCCCCGGTGCGAGCGCTCCGGGGTGATCGCGACGCTTGCCAGCCTCTCCTTTCCCGACCGCCTCCTCCAGATCCACGACGCGCTGGAAGCGCTCCTGGCCGAGATGCGCCCCGCCGAGGTCGCGGTCGAGAGCGCTTACGTTCGGAAGAGCGCCATGGCCGCGCTCATGATCGGCCACGTGCGAGGCGTGATCATCGTGGCGGCGCGAAAGAGCGGCGCCACGGTCTTCGAGTACACGGCCCCCGAGGTGAAGATGGCGGTCGTGCGAAACGGCGCCGCCCAGAAGGGGCAGGTGGAGTTCATGGTCCGGCGTCTCCTGCCCGGGCTCGCGAAGCTCCGCGAAGACGAGGCGGACGCGCTGGCGGTCGCCCTGTGCCACGCGCAGCGCGGCAGGCTCCGGGAGCTCGGGATCGTGGGAGGAACGCGCGCCGGCGTGACGGGTGGATCGGGCCGGGGCGTGGCGCCGGCGATCCGGGCGGCACAGGCTGCGGCGCGCGCCGCGCGGAGGCGCCCGTGATCTCGGCGGTCCGGGGTCCTCTCATCGCCAAGATGCCCACCGCGGCCCTGGTGCAGGTCGGGGGAATCACGCTCCGGGTCCAGATCTCCGTCTCCTGTTTCGAGACCCTCCCCGCCGTGGGGCGCGAGGTGCAGCTCCTCACCTACCTCCACGTGCGCGAGGACATGCTCCAGCTCTACGGATTCACGGACGAAGCGGAGCGGAGTCTTTTCGAGCACCTGATCTCGGTCTCGGGAATCGGCCCCCGGCTCGCCACGGGAATCCTGAGCGGCGCGACGGCAGCGAGGCTGCGCGAAGGGATCGAGGCCGGTGACGCCGAATTCCTCACCACGCTTCCCGGCGTGGGGAAGAAGCTCGCGGGCCGGCTCCTCGTCGAGCTGCGCGAGAAGTTCGCGCCCGGCTCGCTGACCAAGGTGCCCATCTCGTCGGGGACGCCCGGTGCCTTGACCGTCGGCACGGGAGGGGACGCCACCGTGGCACTCGTCTCGCTGGGCTTCACGCGGCCGCAGGCGCAGAGCGCGGTCCAGGAGGCGCTGCAAGAGCTGGGCTCGCAGGCTACCGTCGAGGCGGTGATCCGGAGAGCGTTGAGGCAGGGAGCGCGTTGAAAGAGCACGAGCGAATCACCGATCCCGAGCCGGTCGGAAACGAGCGCGATCTCGACCGCACGCTCCGTCCGCAATCCCTGGACGAGTTCGTGGGGCAGGAGTCGCTTCGCGAGCAGCTCCGGATCGCGGTCGAGGCGGCGCGCGGGCGCGGCGAAGCCCTGGATCATCTCCTCTTCCACGGCCCCCCGGGGCTGGGCAAGACCACCCTCGCCTCCATCCTCGCGCACGAGATGGGCGTCTCCATGGTCCAGACCTCGGGCCCCGTGCTCGAGCGCGCGGCGGATCTGGCGGGCCTCCTCACCAATCTAGAGGAGCGCGCGGTGCTCTTCATCGACGAGATCCACCGCATGAACCCGGTCGTGGAGGAGTACCTCTATCCCGCCATCGAGGATTTCCGGCTGGACATCATGATCGACCGCGGCCCCAGCGCCCGCTCCGTGAGGATCGATCTCAAACGCTTCTCTCTAATCGGCGCGACCACGCGCACGGGCCTCCTGAGCGCGCCGCTGCGCGGACGCTTCGGGATGTCCGCGCGCCTCGGCTACTACTCCACCGCCGAGCTGGGCCGGATCATCACGCGGTCGGCGAAGCTCCTCGGGGTGCCCATCGACGCGGCGGGCGCCCGGGAGCTGGCCTCGCGCTCGCGCGGGACGCCCCGCGTGGGGAATCGCCTGCTCCGCCGCGTGCGCGATTTCGCCGAGACGCGCGCCGGGGGCAAGATCACGGCAAAGGTGGCGAGCGATGCCCTGGCACTCCTCGAGGTGGACGAGCGCGGGCTGGACGACATGGACCGCCGCATGCTCGAGGCCATCGTGGTCAAGTACTCGGGCGGTCCGGTGGGCCTTTCCACCATCGCGGTCGTGGTCGGGGAGGAGCCGGATACGCTGGAGGACGTCTATGAGCCCTACCTCATCCAGGAGGGCTTCCTGAAGCGCACGGCACGGGGGCGGGAAGCCACCGACCTCGCGTTCACGCATCTGGGGCTCCAGCCGCCCAAGCGCACCGCGGCGGCCGATCCCGAGTCGCCGCAGAGCACCCTCTTCTAGGCCCCCACGCTGCAGCCGGACCGCCGCCTCCGCACCTCCGATTTTCAGTTCGAGCTTCCCAAGAAGCAGATCGCTCAGCATCCCGCTCGCGAGCGCGACGCCTCGCGATTGATGACCCTGGATCGCGGCACGGGTGCTACGGAGCACCATACCTTCCGTGAATTACCCTCGCTGCTCCGCCCGGGCGACCTGCTCGTGGCGAACGACACGCGGGTGCTGCCGGCGCGGCTCTTCGCGACCGTGGGGGACCGCGAGGTCGAGGTGCTTCTCCTGCGCCGGGAGCCCTCCGCCTCGGACGAGCAGATCTGGTCCGCGCTCGCGAGACCCGCGAAGGCCCTCCAGGCGGGGACCTCTCTGGGGTTCGTGGATCCCGCGTACCGTGGAGAGGTGCTGGGGTCCGGAGAGCGCGGCGTCCGCCATATCGCGTTCCGCGCCGCCACCAGAGCCACAGCCGCAGCCACAGCGCCCCCCTTCGAAACCTGGCTCGCGCGCGTGGGTCACGTGCCCCTTCCGCCCTACATCGAGCGCCCCGACGAGCCCGAGGATCGCGACCGTTACCAGACCGTCTTCGCCCGCGACCCGGGATCCGTGGCGGCGCCCACCGCGGCGCTCCATTTCACCGAAGCGACCCTGTCCGCGATCCGCGAGCGCGGGATCGAGATCGCGTTTCTCACTCTCCACGTGGGTCCCGGCACCTTCCGACCCGTGGCGACCGAGAACCCCGAAGAGCACGCGCTCGATCCCGAGCCCTACCGCGTGCCTCCCGAGACCGTGGCCGCCCTCCGCGAGGCCCACGCGCGCGGCGGACGCGTGATCGCGGTGGGAACGACCTCGGTGCGCGCGCTCGAGTCCTGGGCGCGCGACGGGAAGCCCCAGGATGGCAAATGGCGCGACACGTCCCTCTTCATCCTCCCGCCCTTCGAATTCCGGATCGTGAGCGGCATGGTCACGAACTTCCACCTGCCGCGCTCGAGCCTCCTCATGCTGGTAAGCGCCCTTGCAGGACGCGAGCGCGTCCTCCACGCCTACGCTATCGCGGTGGCCGAGGGCTACCGCTTCTACTCCTATGGGGATGCAATGTTCGTCACGTAGTGGCTGATTTCGTTCTGCACGATGCCTCGCATTTCGCTCAAGTTTTCGCCGGACCTGCCGATGATGGCGCACCGCTCCTCCCGCCCAAAATTCCCGCTCAACTAGACCTCGCACCGCCACTTACGTAACCGGCCGCCGGAAGACCGCAGCGCAGGCACGAGCGTTGCCTTTTGCGTAGACGAAGGCTGGTCGCGCCATGGTCTCCGAGGGCGCGGCCCGAGTGGGGATGCTGTGGTGTGGACATCCAAAGGAGGCCGCCCATGTCGCGTTCCAGGCAGAGACGCTCCAAGCACTCCGAGAAGAGCCGTCGGCAGGCCGCTCCGCGCGATGCGCGGATCATGGAAGAGATCAAGAACCGCCGTTATCTCGCGTTCGTGCGCGCGATCGTGAACGGATTCGCCGCACGCTCCGCGCGCTAGACGATGTCACGCGTTCTGACGAGAGAAGAGATCGTAGCCCTCCTCGCGAACGGGCCGATCGTGCCCGATCCGACGGAGAGAATCCGAATCGGTGACCCTGTCGAGGTCACCATCGATGGAGAGACGGTTGCGTATGGACACCTCGTTGCCGAGGACGGACGTCTCACGGTCCGGATCCATTCGCTCGGCAAGTCCGGCAAGAGCCAAGGGATTGCGGAGGGCGGCACGGAGGCCGCCGAGGAGCTGATTCCATGAACGCCTCATTCGTATACGCCATCGCCGGGATGGCCGCCGTGTGCACGCTTTTCGGAGCGGTCCGTCTCTTCAGCCGGCGCTCCACGGAGCCGACCACGGCCATCGTGCGCCGCGACCCCGGGGCCCCGGACGCCGGAGAGGAAGAGTCGCTCGTCGAAGTGGTGAGCCGCACGCGCGTGGGATACGGCGGCGAGCTGGTGCTGGTTCGCTTCGAGGGCCGGCGAATCCTGCTCGGCGTGACGCGCGGGCAGTGGACGGCGCTCGCCGACCTCGGACGCACCACGGACCAGAAGCATCAGGACTCGCTTTCGGCGATCGACGCGGAGTTGAATCGCGCGCTCCACGCCGATCGCATGCGCCGGGGACGCAAAGGCTCGTAGCTACGCCGCCCGCCATCCGGAATCGGGTCCGGATGGAATCTGGGCAGTCACTTGAGTCAACGCCCCGGATCTAGCCGCGGCGCGGAGCACGCAAGCACAGTCAATCCGAGTGAAATCAGCGGGTTAACTCCACGGCACACCGATTGCAAAACAGGACCTTCATGCCACGTGAATCCGGGGATCTCAGGCTCATGACGAGCACGAAAACGGGCGGCGCGCCGAAGCGCCGCGTGCGTGATCGCGGTGGGAAAGGCGTACGCGGCCCGAAGGGGTCGCGCACGGCGATCGCACGCCGCCATGCCGAGGCTCCTCCCGAATCGCGCCCGCGCCGCAGAGTGATCGCGGTGACGAGCGGAAAGGGAGGCGTCGGCAAGACGAACATCGTCACGAACCTCGCCATCGCGCTCGCGAGACAGGGAACGCGCGTGCTCGTGCTGGACGGCGACCTGGGGCTTGCGAACGTGGACCTCCTGCTCGGCATATCGCCCCAATACGACCTCCAGGACGCGATCCTCGGCGACCGCCGCATCGAGGACATCGTGCTCGAGGGCCCCGAGGGGATCCGCATCGTGCCGGCGAGCAGCGGCGTCGAGGAGCTGGCGAACCTGGACGAGTACCGGACCGAGTGCCTCCTTCGCTCGCTCGCGACCGTGGAGGCGGACACCGACCTCATCCTGATCGACGCGCCCTCCGGCATCGGCTCGCACGCGGTCTCCCTCTCTCAGGCCGCCGACGAGATCCTCGTCGTGACCACTCCCGAGCCGACCGCCTTCTCCGACGCCTACGCCATGATCAAGGTTCTCTCCCAGCGCCCGCTCCGGTGCACGCCGGCGCTCCTCGTGAACCAGGCCAATTCCGAAAACGAAGCCGCGGAAGTCGCGCGCCGCGTGCAGTCGGTGGCGAAGCGCTTCCTGAACCTCGACGTGCCGTACTGGGGCTTCGTCCTCGCGGACGAGTCGGTGCCCAAGTCGGTCATCCGACAGGAACCCTTCCTCACGACGTACCCCTACTCCCCCGCGGCGAGCTGCATCCAGCGCCTCGCGCGCCGCGTCCTGGGCAAAATCCCAGAGAAGAAGAAGGGGGAGCCGGGCCCGTACCGGCTGGTGACGCCGGATGAGATTCCGGAGGGGGTCTAGGCCATGCGCAACTTGATTTCGACCTGGACCGCCATTCTCGCCGTGCTCGTCACGGTGGTCGTCGCCGCCATCGACACCGCGGCACACACGCGAGGGCCCCTGGTGGCCCTTCGCGCCGGCACCGCGTGCGTCGTCATCGTTCTCGTAGGCAGGCTCGCTTGCTTCGTTCTCATGCGCACAGCACTGCGGCGTCATTACGAACAGTGGCGGATGGCCCAGGCCCAGTCCAGGCCGCGGTCGCAACGCTAGGGTCGGAGGCCCACCCCATGTCGTCCAGCTCCTCGGTATTGCATCGGCTGCAGAGCCAGACTCCGCGTTCCAAGAACCGGAAGCAGCGGCAGAAGGAGGCGGCGCTCAGCAAGTACGCGCCCCTGGTGAAATACGTCGTGGACCGTCTGGCGCTCCATCTTCCCAAGTCGGTCGAGCGCGACGATCTCATCTCCGCCGCGATCATCGGGCTCTTCGACGCCCTCGAGAAATACGACTCCTCCAAGGGAACCAAGTTCGAGACCTACGCCATCTGGCGGATCCGAGGCGCGATCCTGGACGAGCTCCGCTCCCTCGACTGGGCGTCGCGATCGATCCGCCGGAAGGCGCGGAACGTCGAGGAGGTGGCCCGCGATCTGGGCCAGCGCCTGGGACGCGCCGCGACCGAGGTGGAGGTGGCCGACGCGCTGAACTTGAGCACCACCGAGCTCTCCCGCCTCATGGACGAGGTTCACGGCACGGCGCTCCTCTCCCTCTCCAAGTCGGTCACGGGAGACGAGGACCAGGATTTCATCCAGCTCGAAGACATCGTGGACGACCCCGCGCACAAGGACGCGCTCGAGATCATGGAGACCGAGGAGTCGCGCGAGGTCCTGCTCGAGACCATCGATCATCTGCCGGAGCAGCAGCGGCTCGTGGTGGCGCTCTACTACTACGAGGAGATGACGCTCAAGGAAATCGGGGAAGCGCTCCACATATCGGAATCGCGCGTGTCCCAGATCCACACGCGCGCGGTCAAGACCCTGAAGGCGCGGCTCGGCAGGGTGCTCTAGGGCGATGAAAAGCACGTCCCTGACCTCGATGGACCGGGTCCATCTCAAGAAGGTCACCGAGGCCATGGTCGCGCTGCCCACGCTTCCACTCGTCGCCTCGAGGCTGCTCGAATCGATCGCCGATCCGGAATCCGCCACGTCGGAGGAGATCGGAGCGGTCATCGCGCTCGATCCGGCGCTCACCGCACGCACCCTCAAGCTCGCGAACTCGGACTTCTACGGCTTTCCCCGCAAGGTCGGCACGGTGGATCTCGCCGTGGTCGTGCTGGGTCCCGACACGATCCGCGACCTCGTCCTGGGCGCGGCCGTGTTCCAGACCCTCGACCCTTCCTGGAAGACCCTCACCGGCCTCTGGAGCCACTCGCTCGCCTGCGGCGTCGCCGCGCGGGCGCTGGCCGACCGCATCCGCTACCGCCTCGAGTCGGAGGCCTTCGCGGCCGGGATGCTTCATGACATCGGCAAGGTCGCGCTCCGCCAGACGTATCCCGACCGCTTCGAGGCCGCCGTGGCGCTCGTGCGGGAGCAGGGGATCGCCATGTCCGTGGCGGAACGCGGCGTACTGGGCTCGGACCACGCCGAGGTGGGAGGCTGGCTCGCGGAGCGCTGGGGACTTCCCGGCGACCTGGTCGAAGCCATCGCCTGCCATCACCGGCCCGAGCTGGCTCGGCTCAACACCGAGCTGACATCGATCGTTCACATCGCCGACTGGCTCGCCGGACGGACAGGAAATTCCTGGCCGCACGGAGGAAAGCCGGGATCGGTCTCGCAGTTCGCCTGGGAGTGCGTCGAGGTGGAGGAGAAGGATCGCGAGCCCTTGCTCGAAGATCTCGTCCCCTTCATCCAGCGTGCCGTGCGGCAGGAGCAGGAGCTCTTCCGCCACTTCCGCGATCCGCAGGAGGAAGGGTAATGACGGTTGCAGCGGCGAAACACAAGGAGCGTGCTTTCGAGATCCGCGTGCGGTTCGAGCCAGGTCTGGGAATGGCACTCTACGCGTCGCTAAAGCAGGGGGAAGTGGCGCCGCTCACGGTGGCGCGAAATCTGGGACGGGGACGCACGCTGCTCCGCTACCACGGGTACACGCTGATGACGCATGGCGCGCCGGATTGGAGGCCGGGGGAGTCCTTCCCCGTCTACGTGAAGCAGCTCGGCCCTCCGCTGGTGCTCGCACGCACACAGGATCGGACCTCGGACGGGACGTCGGTGATCACGGTGGATTCCGCGGTCGTGCCAGGAGGCGAGTCATGAAGCAGCGCAATGGAGCAGGGAGCAAGCGCCTCGTCGAGGCGACCCATCGGTTCATCCGTTCCGAGCAGAAGCTTCTCGAGGTTCTCTTCTCCAGAAGGATACTCCGCAAGGGGGACTGCGAGCACTTCGCGAAGGATCTCGATCTTTCCGCCTCCAAGAAGCGCTCCTCGGACGTGTTCGGGAGCGCGATCGCCATCAACAAGAAGCTCATGGGCGTCCTCGCGGGCTCGAAGTCCGGAGCGCGTGGCGTGAAGGCCTCCGCGATCGACGTTCTCCATGAGATGAGCCGGGTCGTGCAGACGGTCGAGGAGCCCTCCGAGGCCCTACGGCAGATGCTGATCCGGATGCGCGAGGGAATTCCGTTCGAGAACGCGACGTTGTTCGTGACGGACCGCGCCACCGGGAAGCTCGTGCCGGTCGCGACGGTGGGCGAGCCCATCGATCTCATCGGACACGTGAAGTTCGAGCTCGGGAGGGGATTCTCCTCCTGGGTGGCCCAGCAACGGAAGCCGGTGCTCCTGAACGACCTTCACCGCGAGGGTGGAACGGGCGCGCCGTCGGTGCGCTCCTTCCTGTCGGTCCCGATCGTCCTCCAGGGAGAATCGATGGGGGTCATCAACCTGAGCCACTCGCGCCCCGAGGCGTTCGACGAGGAGAGCCAGAAGCTCCTCTCGCTCATGGGGCACCAGATCGCGGGAATCGTGAACCGCGTCATCCTGCGCCGCGAGATGGAGCGGCTCCAGATCACGGACGACGTCACGGCGCTCTACAACAAGCGGCATTTCGACAAGAGCCTCGACGCCGAGATCGAGAAGGCGAAGCGGTACGGCCACAAGCTGTCGGTCCTGGTGCTCGACATCGACAACTTCAAGGCGCTGAGCGAGCGCCACGGGCTGCCGGTCGGGAACGAGGTGCTCTCGGATTTCGGGAAGCTTCTGAAGAAGTTCGCGCGCGGCACGGACTGCGTGGCGCGCTACTCCGGCGAGGAGTTCATGATCCTGCTCCCGCACACGGATGCCCCGGATGCACGCCGCGCCGCGGACCGTATCCGGACGGTCGTGGAGGCGCATTCGTTCCCGCGCCGGAAGCGGCTCACCGTGAGCGTGGGGATCGCGACCTTCCCCGTCGACGCCAACGACTCGGTCGCACTCCTGGTCCGGGCCGATCAGTCGCTGTATCAGTCGCGGCACGTGCCGCCGAAGCCGCAGCCGGCGTCCGCGCCCGCATTCGACACGGAGACGGTGATCAACTGAACACTGGATAGGGGCCCTAGCCCAAACTCATGACCAAGAAGCCAGCGCAATCCAAGGGACGGGAAGCGTCCGCGGCCACGAAGGGGGAGACGGAGAAGTCTGCCCCGGCTCCGGAGCCGGCTCCGGCCGCCCCCCCCGCTCCGGCCCGTTCTGCAGCCGCGGTGCTTGCCGAGGCGCCCCGTCCTCAGCCCCGCATTCTCGTCGTGGACGACGAGCCCCACGTGGTCCAGATCTTCCAGGACCTCCTCGCGCAGCGCGGCTACGAGGTCGTGTCCAGCACGAACGGCGATGACGCCATCCTGAAGGTCACGACGGAGAGCTTCGACCTCGTGCTGACCGACATCAACCTTCCGGGTGTGGACGGCCTGGAGGTGGTGCGCGCGGCCAAGGCCGCCGACAAGGACACGTGCGTCATCCTGATCACCGGATACGCCTCGACGACGACCGCCATCGACGCCCTCCGCCAGGGCGCCTACGACTACATCACGAAGCCCTTCGATCTCTGGGAGACCGCCAAGGCGATCGACCGCGGGCTGGAGAGCCGTTTCCTCGTCCTCGAGAACCGGCGGCTGGTGGTAAGTCTGGAAAAGGCGAATCGCGAGCTCCAGCACCACGAGCAGATTCTGAGCCGCATGGTGAAGGACGCCACGCAGCGGATCACGGCGCTCTACGAATCGGGCAAGGAAATCAGCACCAGCCTGAGCCGTCAGGCCACTCTGGACGTCATCGTGAATCAGGTCGCGAAGCTCGCGGGAGCCGAGCTGAGTCTCGTGTTCCTGTATGACACCGACGCCGGGCAGTACGTGGCCGAGGCCGGCGCGGCAGCGGGAGGCGGAACCGGTGCGGGGCCCGGCGCGATCCAGGAGCGCGTCAAGGAGTACCGGTTCGGGATCGGGGAGGGGCTCCACGGGCAGGCCGTGCGCAACATGACCCCGGTGCGGAGCGCGGCCATCGCCGAGACGATCGGGATCGAGGCGTTCCTGTCGGAGCTGGAAGTGTCGTCGGCCCTGATCGTGCCGCTGCTCACGAATGAAGGCGTGTTGGGTACCATCACGGCGCTGCGGAGGTCCGGTCGCGGGTTCACCCCCGACGATCAGGAACAGCTCTCGATGTTCGCCAGCCAGGCTTCCATCGCGCTCACGAACGCCATTCTCTACGAGCGCACGAAGGAGCTGGACCGCATGAAGTCGGAGTTCGTGGCGGTCGTGTCGCACGAGGTGCGGACGCCGCTGACTTCGATCAAGGGCTCGCTCGAGCTGCTAGGGGATGAGCGGTTCCACGTGCTGCCGCCGCCGCAGAAGGAGCTGTTGAGCATCTGTCAGGCGAACACCGAGCGCCTGATCAGCCTGATCAACGACATCCTGGATTTCTCCAAGCTCGAGTCCTCGAAGCTCTCGCTGAATTTCGAGAACTTCGACGTGGGGAGGGTGGTGCCGGAGGCGGTGGATCACATCCGGAACCTCGCCGCGATGCGCGGGATCACGATCGACGTCCATATCGAGGGTACGGCGGGCGCCCTCGAGGCCGATCCGATGCGCGTGGCGCAGGTGATCACGAACCTGCTCGGCAACGCGATCAAGTTCTCGCCGGAGAAGGGCAAGATCGAGGTCTGGTCGCGCGGGACGGAGGAAGAGGTCACGGTCGACATCAAGGATTTCGGCAAGGGGATCTCGCAGCGCGACCTGAGCCGGCTGTTCCAGCGCTTTGCGCAGCTCGATTCCTCCACGACGCGGAGGGCGGGCGGGACGGGGCTGGGGCTGGTCATCTCGAAGGGGATCGTGGAGCAGCATGGCGGGAGGATCTGGGTGGATTCCACGATGGGAGTGGGGTCCACGTTCTCCTTCTCGCTCCCTCGCCGCCGGGCGGCGGGGCTGAGCGCCGAGGAGTTTGCGGAGAACAGCGGTGGGGAGGGATCCCCAGGATAGGAATCGTCGCCCGAGACAGCCTGGAGCCCGTAGCGTCATGGACAATGCCGAACGCCTCTTCCAACTCTCCGCCGACCTCCTCGGTGTCGCCGGAATGGACGGTTTCTTCAAAGAAGTAAACCCCGCCTTCGAGCGCGTGCTTGGCCATTCCCTTGACGAGATCAAGAAGAGGCCTTTTCTGGAATTCGTCCATCCGGAAGACCGTGCCGCCACTCTGGCCGAGATGAAGAAGCTCGAAGGGGGCGCCGTCACCCTGCATTTCGAGAATCGATACCGCTGCAAAGATGGGAGCTACAAATGGCTGCAATGGACATCCACGCCGGATCTGAAGCGGGGCCTTCTGTTCGCGGTGGCTCGTGACGTGACCCAACTGAAGGAGCAGGAGGAGCGGCTCCGGCGCGCCGAGGAGGACCTCCGGCACTCGCATGGCGCGCTCGCTAGTCGCTACAAAGCGGTCGTTCGTGCGAGCGGTCAGCTCATCTACGAATGGGATACCGTCACGGGCGCGGTCTCCTACAGCAACGCCGAAGTCACCCTGGGCTATGCCCTCGAGGACATAGCCGGAGGAATCGCTCACTGGATCGATCTGATTCATCCGGAGGATCGATCCAGGTTCAAGGCGGAGATCGATTCGGCGACACGATCGAAGCAGTCCTTCACGCTGGAATACCGGGTTCGCAACAGGGATGGATCGTACCTCCATGTCCTGGATCGAGGGTATTTCGTGACGGGTGAAGGCGGAAATCCAAACCGGTTCGTTGGATTCGTGGTGGATGTCTCCGACCGCAAGCGCCTCGAGGAACAGCTCCGCCAGGCACAGAAGATGGAGGCCGTGGGAGCCTTGGCGGGAGGCGTCGCGCACGACTTCAATAATCTGCTGACCGTCATCGTCGGGTATTCCGAGCTCCAGATCGCGCGCCTCGCCGACGGAGATCCTCTTCGCAAGGATCTCCTGGAAATCAAGAAAGCGGCCGATCGCGCCGCCGCCCTGACGCGCCAACTCCTGGCCTTCAGTCGGAAGCAGGTCCTCCAACCTCGTGTCATCGATCTCAACGAGACCGTTGCCGAAATGGAGAAGATGCTCCGGCGGCTCGTCCGCGCGGATATCGAGTTCGTTCTGGCCCTGGAACCTTCGTTGGAACGCGTGGAGGTGGATCCTACGCAGGTGGAGCAAGTCCTCATGAACCTGGTCGTCAATGCGCGGGACGCGATGCCCACCGGAGGACGGCTCGTCATCGAGACGGCCAATGTCGTGCTCGATGAGACGTATCCGCTGAGCCACATCGGAACCAGCGCGGGGCCCCACGTCATGCTCGCGGTCAGCGATAACGGCTGCGGCATGGACAAGAAGACCCGGGATCGGGCCTTCGAGCCCTTCTTCACGACGAAGGGGCTTGGCGAAGGCACCGGACTGGGTCTGGCCACCGTGTATGGGATCGTGAAACAGAGCGGCGGAAATATCTTTGTCTACAGCGAGCCAGGTGCGGGAACGACCTTCAAAGTGTACTTCCCACAGGTCCAGGCGCCCCGTGAGTCGCCGGGGGAGCAGGTCCCGGGAGGTGTCGCCCGGGGAAGTGAGACCATTCTACTCGTCGAGGACGAGGATATGGTCCGCGCTCTCGCCAAGCGAGTCCTGCAAGATCAGGGCTACTCGGTTCTGGAGACGCGGGACGGCGTGGAGGCGCTTGCCCAGGCACGGCAACACAAGGGCGATATCGACCTGGTCCTCACGGATGTGATGATGCCTCGCATGAGCGGCGTCGATTTGGTGCAGGTGCTCAGGGAAGCGCGCCCCCGGATCAAGGTGCTCTACATGTCCGGCTACACCGACCAAGGGATCGTCCGGCTCGGAGAACTGAGCCAAGGCGCCGCGTTCCTCCAAAAGCCGTTTGCGACAGACGCTCTCGCCGAAGCCGTCCGGAGAATTCTCGACACTCGTTCACCGGACTCGGAAGTTGAGGCGACTGGAGAGGGGGCCGCCGGGGCCCGGCCGAACAAGGGGCGCGTGCTCGTGCTGGATGACGACCTGCAGGTGCTCCTCCTGCTCCGAACGATCCTTGAGCACGGTGGGTATGAGGTCAGGGTCGCAAAGACAGGCAAGGAGGCGATGAATTTGCTGGCCTCCTTCGCTCCCGGCGTGGTGATCACGGACATCTTCATGCCTGGTGAAGACGGGCTGGAAATGATCGTGAAGATCCGAAAGGAGTACCCCGCGGTCAAGATCCTCGCGATCTCGGGAGGGGGTTCGTTTCCCTCCGTGGAACCGTATCTGATGGCGGCCAAGTCTCGAGGCGCACAGAAGACACTGCGGAAGCCATTGAAGCCCGGGGCCGTGTTGAAGGCAATGGAGGAGCTGTCGGCTGGGTAACGGCTGATCGGTACATGCTATCCTGCCGGCCGTGAAGACCGTCCTCAGTGTTTTCGGGACCCGCCCGGAGGCCATCAAGATGGCCCCAATATCCTGTCCCAGGAGAAATCCCTTCGCTTTACGGGCTAAGCAGAATCCAAGCATCCCCTCAGGATAAAGATGCCCTTAGTGAGTTCAATCGAGCGGTAGAACTGACCCCCTTTGACGCACGCGCCCGGGCCATTCGGGCATTCGCCTCCATTACCGTGTGGGGAGAGTTCAGGAGGGACTGTATCGAAGATCTCGATGCCGCTCTCAAGCTGGATGAGCTGGACCCCACGACCCGCGACCTCGTACGAGCCATCCGAGAGCTGAAAGGGAAACCGAAAGATCAGCGTGAGCAATTCGGATCGATCGGACGTTCCGTCGAGACACGATCCGAGGATGTGGATCGATTGTACGGAACAGTCAGCAAGCGTCCGGACACGGCCGTCATGACGAAGTGACGAGCCACCTGAATGTGACCTCAGGAGCCTGACCCGCCCATAACACGTCCGCGTCTCAGCAGCGTCTATTCAAACGTCTCAGGACCGTCTCACCCAAGGTCGCCGTCAGAAATCCGTTGACCCCTTTTGGATCGCGCCACATCATCCACCTGCGTCCCCGGAAGCTACACGCCCCGTTCGCCCCGTGAGCGTGTTGGACGCAAGAAGCAAAACCACGTAGCGGTCCCACCACTTCGGGCCGTTCAGTTCGCCACGTGAAACGGCAATGGTGAACTACGGTCTTTTTTCATTTCCGTGGTTCTCCCCTCTACCAACGACGAGGGCGCGTGGGCATTCCCGCCCCACGGGGAGCACGACACGTGAAATCAAGAATCGTGATCCGCCTCTTCGACAGGCTCTCGGTTCGCTGCGGCGATGAGGATCTCCTGGTCCATTCCTCCGCCAACGCCAAGGAACTCTTCTGTCACCTGATCGTCCGTCGACGGTCCTCGGTCCCGCGTGAGTCTCTCGCTGCCTTGATCGCGGGAAAGCTGTCGGCGGAGAAATCAAGCAAGGCACTGCGTCAGGCTTTGTGGCAGTTGAGGGAAGGGTTGGCAGCGCACGGTGTTCCCTGCGTGGATCGTCTCCTGTCCTTCGGCGACAGCTGGGTCCAATTCACTCCGGACGGGAGCGTCTGGGTCGATGTGGAGGACTTCGAGCAGACGGTGAGACGGTCGATCGCCACCGATGGCCGGGGCCCCGTCGACACCAAGGGCCTCTGCGTAGCTGTAGAGATCTATCGCGGAGCACTCCTGCAGGGTTGGTACCAGCAATGGTGCCTCGAGGAGCGCGAACGCCTTCGTCAGATCTATCTCAGCACGCTGGACGCCCTGATCGCCGAGTGCGAATCGAACCGCGACGTGACCGCGGGGATTGCGTTCGCCGTGCAAGCGCTTCAGACAGATCCCGCGCGCGAATGCACGCACCGCGCCCTGATGCGCCTGTACTGTCTCGCCGGTGATCGAGCTTCCGCGATCCACCAATTCGAACGCTGTGAGGAAGCCCTTCGAGCGGAGCTGGACATGGAGCCGGACGCGGAGACTCGGGCTCTGGTGCGGGACATCCGGGCAGGGAAGCATCCGGTGCACGCGCCCGAGCCTCGGCTACAAATCAAGAGGTTAGGGCAGTCAGGTCGACGCCCGAAATTCTAGGGAATGCTCGCGGCGCTTGGCTTTCTCTTGGCAATCTTGGCAAACCCTTCCCCAGCTGTTGCCGAGCAGCAGGATCTATGGGGACCGCCTTCCTTCACGACCGGAGATACTCTTGGAGATCTAGCGATCGAGGACATGGAAGGGAACCACATTCGACTCTCGTCCTACCGGGGCAAGGTACTGCTTCTTAACTTCTGGGTATCATGGTGTGGCGAGTGCGATGAGCAGGCTCCGCTCCTGCTCGAGATCTTCGGAAAGTATCATCCAAGGGGCCTGGACATCGTCGGCATTACCTATGATAAGGATCGCGCGCAGGCCGACGCCTTTCGCAGGAAGCACGCCATCCCTTGGCCGATCGAATTCACCGGCAAGGGTTTCTGGAAGAATCGCATGGGCCGCGCCTTTCATGTGGACGACACGGGAGCAATCCTGTTGATTGACACGAAGGGAATACTGGAGGGGGACTTTCGTGATCTCTCCCGTCTTCAACATCGCCTCGACCAGCTCCTGAAACCTCAACGGAATAAGTGAGCCGTCCCCGGCGCGCTGGGGTTTGACCTCTGCTCCGCGCACCACCCCGAAGATGCCGCCGAGACGTTCCGAGTAGCGGCCTTTTGCTCGACCTTATGAACATTCCGGATGAACAATGGATGAACAATCCTTCCTCCAAGATCCTCTTTGGGACACAGAGTGAGACTCGTACGAGACGCGCGCGAGACCCCGGTGCGAGATCATCTCGATCATGTACCGGGGCGCGAGCTGGCGATGTAGTACTTCCAGCGCTTTGCTGGTCGCTTTCACGGCACTCGTAGCCTCCTGCGGACCCTCCAAAACTCTTCACTACGTCGTATCCGTCTCAACTCCACCCACACGAGAACTGAACGTCACCTTGGACATCCACGGAACCTCCGGACGGTTCCTGGATCTTTCCGGTCACATTTCCCGCGACATCATGCGGGTCTCCAACTTCGATGCACGCGATCCAGACGGCAAGGCGCTCGAGGTGACGTCGACCATGGACACCGTCCTTGCCGGCGCAAAGGTCGTCGAAACGCCGCGGTTTCGGATCGCAGGCCCGTTGCCGTCCCAGATACGAGTGCACTACCAGGTCTCTCCCGGAAGGCGGGAAGGGGACGAGCACTTGGGCCTTAGCGGTCGCTGCTTCGGCACAGTGGCCGATAGCTTCGCGCTGGTGACCGGAAGGGCAATATTTCTCGTTCCGAAAGCGGCCGAGGGTCGCATCCACGTCCAATTCGCGCTCCCGCAAGGCTGGGCGGCCTTCGTGCCATGGAAACGAACCCAGGACGAATGGGTCGTGGATCTGCCCGGCGCGAGTCCGGAGGAGCACCTCCTGGCGACCACGATCGGGCTGGGCACCTTCCGCGAGCGCTCGTTTCGTTCTGGAGGCACTCGGTTCCGTTTTGCCTTCGCACCCGGCATACCAGACGCCGACGCTGACCGTGCCAGCGCCGCGATGCAGGGGGTCGTCCGCTACGTGCGCGGACTCATGGGGAGAGACATCGGGTCGGAATATCTCGCCGTTCTGGTCCCGAGCACTTCGCAAGGGGACGAGGTGATCGGGGAGAGCTGGGCGACCGGTCAGGGTGGAACGCTCACGCCGCTCACGCCTGATCGCATGCATCGATTCGCCGAAGGCCTGCTCGGCACGTACGTGAGATACGCCCCCAACCGGACGGACATACGCCGGCAGGAAGAGTTCTGGCTCATCGATGCGGTCATGAGTTGGTACTCCTGGCGGGCGGTCGCCAGAACGGGCCTCGTGGATGAGGAGGAGTCGAACCGCTACTTGGCCTGGAGCTATCTGGGCTCCGTCACCGAACCCGTGGTTGATCGGAATCTCGAGCATTACAACCCCGTGAGGAGCGATCGTTTCGGACGCGAGGTGCTAGCCCCGCTCGTGCTCCTTCAGCTGGATCACGAGCTGCGAGCGCGCTACGGGCAGGAACGCGGATTCGATTCCATGGTCCCCCGTCTCTTCGCGGGTCGAACCGCTCCGAGCGTTTGGGCCCTCGTGCCGAACCCATCCGGGAGTGGCTGGGAGGAATTTCGCTCCCGCTTCGTTCGTGGCCTGGGCTTTGTCCCGGTGCCGGATCTCTTCCCGCTCGAACACACCCGTCCCCAACCGACGCCTTCCGGGGGTCCTACCGTACGGTTCCTGACGCTGCTCTATACGGGGAATACGAACGGCTACCTGGAGAACTGCGGCTGCAAGATCAACCAGTCCGGGGGCGTGGCGCGGAGAGCAACCGTAGTCAAGCTCCTGCGACGATCCGATCCCGAGGCGATCCTCCTCGACGCGGGAAACTCGTTCACACGACGTCAACCGTTCGAAGTGCCCAACTACCTCGGCCGCAGCGAGCAGCGACTCTATCTCGAAACGAACGACCTCATGCGCTACGACGCAGGCGCGATCGGAATCACCGAGCTCGCGAACGGGCTGGAGTACTACCGGGACATGGAAGCTGGGTTGAGAACCCCCATGCTGGCTTCCAATCTCTCCCTCCAGGGAACCCGCCTCGGCCCGAGCTCGATCCTGCTCCATTCGCACGGTCTCCGAATCGCCGTGATGGGACTGTTCGGACCACCGCGTAGCGGAATCTCCCCGCGCGGCTTCGCGGAACAAAGTTCCAGGCTCTCGATCTCAGACCCACTCGAGGTGGCAAGGCGCGAAGCACCCGCACTTCGGTCGAAGGCCGATCTTGTGATCGCGATGGGGCACCTGAGCCCTTCGCTGATCCGCAGAGTCGCTGCCGGATGCCCCGAGATCAGCGTGATCATTTCAACCGACCACGCGGCTCCAAGCTGGGTTCAGGGAAGCACGAGCCAACACCGCGAGATCCAGACCGATGATGAGTCAGGGTTTCTAGGTCGCACGCTTGTCCTCTACGCGCACCTGGGGCAGTACGGGATCTCGTGCGCGAAGGTAGGCGTGGATTTGGAAGGTCGGATCGCGCAATCGGAGATCACCGACCACTGGCTGCGCGTGGATGTCGCTGACGATCGGGTGATCCGCGAGCGACTGAATGAATTCTACGACCTCGTGGGCCGCATGCCGGAGTCGCAGATCGGCCTTCGTCCGCCGCTTTCGGGGGACCCGTACTGGCAGCACAAGCCGTATGTGGGAGCGGAGACATGCTCGGGCTGCCATCCGTCGGAATTCGCGCAATGGAGGACGACGGGCCACGCCGCAGCGTTCAAGACCCTTCTCGACGTGCATCGGCACTACCAGCCGAAGTGCGTCTCTTGCCACGTCGTCGGTTTCGGTTCGGAGTTCGGTTATCGAACCGGTCAGCCTGAGGAGCCGCTTGGAAACGTTCAGTGCGAAGTTTGCCACGGTCCTGGCAATGAGCACGTCCTTGCCCCGGCTCGAACGAACATCCGTCGCGCCGTTCCGGAACGGCTCTGCGTCGAGTGCCACAACGAGGAGCACTCCGACCACTTCGTCTACGCGCGGAGCCTTCCCAAGGTACAGCACGGAGCCGCCCGCGTCGTGTCCCGTTGATGTGGATCTCGGCGGTGCCGCCGAGTGTCCTCCGTCGCTTTCGGCCGCGGCGGGGGATCATCTTCACGGCCGAGATCGGAGGTGCGCATGTCCAGAACCATTCGGACCGCGTTCTGTTTCATGTCCGTTATTGTGCTCGTGACGCTTGCGTTCGGCACGTTCGTCCCGACAACGCACTCCTCACCCTATGTTTCCTCCCTCGCCAACGTTGCGGTGAGCACGGCGGAAGCATGCCCCTGTAACAACCAGAGGTGCAGTGGAGGCTTCTGCGGCAACTTCGATTTTTGGGGTTGCTGTATTCGGAATGGGAACTGCTTCAGCACTCAGTGCTTCTGAAGGCTGAAGCATAACTCTGGAGCGTTGAGCCCGGTGGCACCGCCGGGCTCCGCGCCAAGAGGATCGCTATCCTTTTGCGCCGATCGCGGTTGACTCTTCCCCCCTCCGCACTCCACAGTCCCGCCCGTGAAGACCGTCCTCAGTGTCTTCGGGACCCGCCCGGAGGCCATCAAGATGGCCCCAATATTAACCATCCTGTCCCAGGAGAAATCCATCCGCTCGCTCGTCTGCGTCACGGCGCAGCACCGCGAGATGCTGGACCAGGTCCTGGCGCTCTTCTCCATCACCCCCGACCACGACCTCGACCTCATGCGCCCGGGGCAGACGCTCGGCGAGATCACCACCCGCGCGCTCACCCAGCTCGGGCCCTATCTCGAGAAGACCAAGCCGGACCTTCTGCTCGTGCAGGGGGACACCACGACGACGATGGTCGCATCGCTCGCGGCCTTCTACGCCCGGGTCCCCGTGGGGCACGTGGAGGCGGGGCTGCGCACGGGCGACCCCGATTATCCCTATCCCGAGGAAGTGAACCGCCGCATCAC